>JAACEH010000076.1 GCA_011682595.1 Anaerolineaceae bacterium | reverse complement strand
TGGACGCCATCCGCAACCGCTTCGGTTTCTCTTCGCTGGTCACCAGCCGGGCCCTGGACCTCCTGGAAACCCACGCCCGCAACCGCGACGGCTTCAACCTCCCCGTCGCCTGCCTGTCGCGGTGAGGATTGATGTGAAAAAGGGACGTTGACCAATGGGAAGAACTTCAAGAATGGCAAGAGAAGGAGCGATATCATCGCGGCACGATGCAAAACCGACCAGAGTTGATATTCGGCTAGTCCTTTGCCCAGGCTCGCACCAATGCAGGCAAACGCTCTACGACTTCTTTGCCGAACAAAACCTCGTCGACGTAACCCATATGAAGCATGTCAAATATACGGCACAAGTAAGATCGTCCACATTCCCACCACGTATAGTACGCATCAATCATCAAGTAGTGCTGAACGACAACGCCTTCGTGCTCTCGCAACTCCTGAAGCTCCATCCCATCAAGCAGCGTTTCATAGATGCCGTCCGCGACCCGGCTTCCGAAAGTAGTCGTGTGGTAGTACTCTTTGATTTCCCAAATAGCTACCGGGTCGGTAACACTGGGATAGGCACCGTCTACCCTTCGGGCAAGTGTACGCAACGGAGTACCGTCACGCGTAACGATGGTCAATTCCCTTGGATCAAAATCACACTCAGCACCCTTGGAATGCGCCTCCACAAGCATGTTGACGATGCACGTCAGATAGGCAGGGGCTTTCTTCCTTCCTCTCTGCTTGTTCATCGGCATTGGGCAAGTAGGCTTGAAGGTCTTGCGAAGCTCATTGTAGAGTGCTTTGGCTTGCCCGGCGGACATAAGACGTGGTTCGACGTATTCGTTGAGCATTGTTGCTCGGTACTCAAAATAGTCCAGAAGCATCTTGCCCAGGCAGTTGCGCTTGTTCACAAGGTGGTCATGCCGCAATCGCTTGCCATCAAATGCGGACCGGATTTCCTCAAGCGTCGGAACCTTGACCAGTTTCTTTCCTCTAACACTGTAGCCAGTTGCTTGCCCAATGAGCCTTACATTGGCCCAAAACTCTCTCGGTTGACTGAGAAAGCGTTTGTCGGGCTTCACTTGACTGCCTCCTCAAATCGCCGAACCAGTTCTGAAAGTGGAAACTTCAAGGCATTGCATATTGCCTGGAGATCGATGAGGTCCAATCGTCGCTCCCCTGACTCATACTTGCTGACAAAGGACTGGGGCCGCCCTAATCTGGCAGCCAGATCGGCTTGGCGAAGTCGGGCTTCGGCGCGGGCTGCACGAAGGATTGCTTGAAGCGCTTGCCGATGATCGTTAAAAGTGTTATTGTCCACGCGCAGGATTCTAACAAGCCTTGACCCATATCCCAAATCCGGATATGGTATAAGAGCAAAGGTCCACCGAAAACTCGACTTCATGTGAGGCAAAGGAATGCAGCCACTCCTCTTCAAGGAACCTGGTGTCAAACCTGTAAAGCCATTCACACGCCAGTTGCTCAAGTGGGTGGGCAACAAGCAACGGTTTGCCTGTGAAATAGCGTCCTATTTTCCTGTCGATTACGGCACCTACTTCGAGCCGTTTCTGGGGACTGGTGCTGTGCTCGCCACGCTGGCACCAGCCAAGGCCGTCGGTTCGGATTGCTTCCCTCCTCTGATGGAAATCTGGGCCACGCTGCAACTTGCCCCTGAATTGCTGAAGGAATGGTACGCCGAAAGGTGGAATCTTTTCATGAGCGGAAATCCCCAGGAAGAATATGAACGCATCAAAGCATCATATAATGTGCAGCCGAACGGAGCCGACTTACTGTTCTTGTGCCGTTCATGTTACGGCGGCGTTGTGCGGTTCAGGAAAGACGATGGGCACATGTCAACTCCATGTGGGATTCACAGGCCCATCAGCCCGGTCAAGTTCGCAAAGCGAGTTGATGAGTGGCGCCACCGCACGATACATACGGAATTCCTCTTGCTGGATTATGAACATGCCATGGACATGGCGACGCCAGGCGACCTGGTCTATTGCGACCCTCCATATTCGCACAGTCAGGCCATTCTTTATGGCGCACAGGATTTCAGCTTGGAGCATCTGCTTCAGGTGATCGGCCGGTGCAAGGCGCGGGGGGTATACGTCGCGCTTAGCATTGACGGCAAGAAACGCACTGAAAGCAAGTTGTTGAAGTTGCCGATTCCTGATGGATTGTTTGAGCGTGAGGCCCTCGTCAATTGTGGGCGATCAATGTTGAAACGCTTTCAGATGAACGGGCAGAGTCTTGAGAAGGAGGAAGTGGCAGACCGGCTATTGCTCACGTACTAGCTTGCGTTCCGTCATTACGTTGCCTAGCAGCAAAGCATACCACCATTTTCAGGGACGATTACTTACGCTGCCATTTCGGTGGCTGGCAGCAGCAGTTTGGTGGCCACGGCGCGGCCTTCAAGTCCATCTCATAAACCCGCCCCCTTCCCCGCTGCCCTTTGATCACCGCTGTTCATTCAAGATCGTACCACATTTCATCGGCTGTCGTCGAGGGGCCGACCTTGATGGTTTGGATGACCATGCCGCCGCGGCGATAGTGCTCCACCAGAAGCGCGGTTCGTTGCCGGAAAGTTGCCAGGCGGCGGGTGATCGACTCGATGTCGTCGTCGCTGCGGCCGGTGCGGTCGGCGCCAGCGTTTGTGCGGATACGCTTCAGGACGACCTCCGGCCTGCAGACCAATTCAACGACCAGCTCGACGGTTACGATTGATTCGATGTCTCTGGCCTGGCCGACGTGCCGCGGCAGACCGTTGAGCACTACCTGATCGTTGCCGCCGATGTGCCGCCGGTCAAGAAAGTCCCGGAGGATCTTCCTGGCGATGTGAAACTGGTGGTCCTCAAGCAGAGCCCCGCTTTCGAGGACCGCTCTTGTGACAGCCAGGTCGTTCGCTGTCAGCCGGCCGTGTGGCTTGTCGCTTTCGGCGGCGCGGCGAAGGTGGACGCCGAAATCAAAATGCAGGCACCGGGCGCCACCCAGCCCCTTGCGCTCGAGACACTCGCCGAGCGGCGTTTTCCCCGAGCCGGTCGGCCCGACGAGAAGAATCGCCCGATGAGTCCCGCCGCCGCCGCCGCTGCAGCCGGTTTTGGTGGTCATGGTTCTGAGGGTCCTTCGTGTAAACCAGCGGCGGGGCAAGAGAAAGCGGTGGTCAAGTTGCCCATGGTATCTGCGGGCGGGCCTGCCAGCGCATCGGTTTCTGGTGGGCCCTGCTGGACTCGAACCAGCGACCGACGGATTATGAGTCCGCTGCTCTAACCAACTGAGCTAAGGGCCCTGTTCGGGGATGCTTTCCCGAGTCTGACATTCTAGCCTAGCGGCATTGGAAATCAAGGCCTGATCGATTGGAAGTGTAGCAGTGGGTGATTACGGATTCTGGCACTCTTGCGGGGGTGCCACACTTTGGCCCCGATTCAGCGGGGCAAAGTGTGCCTCTATGGTGTACCGGGTGCCACGGTCTGGCCGAAGGTCAGGCCGTGATTATCTCCCGAATGTTCGTCATGGCCTGGCTGCGCCAGACCATGGCACCCCGCCAGAAAAAAAAGTCACACCCGTGCAGCACGATGGGTTTGCGGTTTGGCGCAGAGTCAGGCCGGGGCCGGGGGCTGGACGCGCTGGTCACGCCAGGCCGATGGCGCAATGGGTTCTTCCTGCGAGCCTTCGCTCAGTAGCGGCGAGACACGTTTCCTCAGAGCGCAAACGCAGTTGCGTCCGTCGCGCTTGGCGGCATAGAGTGATTCGTCGGCCATCTGTATCAGCAGGTCCTTGTCGATCGGCCGGTTGGGGTTCATGGTGGCCACGCCGATACTGATGGTCATGTGCCGGCCGCCCTGAAGACCGTCGTGCTGGAACTTCCATGCGGCAACAAGACGTCGAAGTTTTTCGGCCAGATGGCTGGCGGCCTGGAGGTCGGTCTCCAGGAGGGTCAGCATGAATTCCTCGCCGCCGTAGCGGCAGAGGCAGTCTACATCGCGGGTGGCCGCAGCCAGCAGATTGGCCAGTTGCCGCAACATGGCGTCGCCCGCCAGGTGTCCGTGGGTGTCGTTGATTGCCTTGAAGTTGTCGATGTCGATGAACAACATGCTGAGCGGTCGGCGGAATCTGGCCGCCCTGGCGATTTCACATTCGATGAATCCTTCCATGAAGCGGCGGTTGTAGACCCCGGTCAGCGGGTCGGTGTTGGCCTTGCGGACCAGTTGGCGGTTGGATTTCTCGAGGGCTTCCAGCCGCGAGGCCGCTTCCTTGTGAGTGCATTCGGCCTGCCGGGCCTGCTGCTGAGTCTGCAGGCTCAGCCGGGCCAGTTCGCGGTTGGCCCGCTGTATGATCTGGCCGTAGCTGGTCGACTCGGGAATTTCTATGTCCAGCACACCGGCCACTTCCTGGACTTCTCTTTGCAGGTTCTCCAACAAGACCCGGCAGCCGTCGCTGTCCAGGCCGAGATAGTCTTTCACAGCCGCCTCGAACTGCCGGACCATGTCGGCCGAGGCTGCGCCGCAGAGAACGTCCGCACAGAGATTGGCTGCGTGGAGCACGTGGGCCAGATCGACAATCGTGCTGTCATGGCCGCCGACATTCTGGGGGTCGTGGTGGTGAGCAATAGGCACGGCCAGCAGTTGCGGGAGGCGCCACGATTCGGTGATGGCCCGGCTGATCTGCTGATGGTCCAACTCGAAGCGCTGCTGTTCGTGGGGGATGATGTCGGCATGGGTTCTGTCGGTGCTGATGCAGAAGTCGGCGTACTGGCTGCCGAAGGCTTGGCTCATGGCCAGGCTGCCCACGTCGGCCAGCAGACCGGCGGTGAAGGCCTCTTCGCGGAGGGCCGGCATCTTCCTGTCGGCGAAGGTGCGGGCCGCCCCGGCAAAATGGAGGCTGCGCCGCCAGAAGGCCTGCAGGTCGTCCATCGCGAGAGCGGCGGAGGAGATGCTTTCGGCCAGCGAAAAACCGAGGGCCAGGGTTTTGACGCCGGACAGGCCGAGCACGATGACGGCTTGGCCGACAGTGGCGATCCTCCCCGGCAGGCCGTAGTAGGCACTGTTGGCGGCACTCAGGATGCGGCCGCTCAGGGCCGCATCGCAGGAAATGACGTCGGCAATTTCGCGAAGGTCAACGTCGTCTTTTTGCGACAGGCGAAGCACTTCCAGCGCAATGGCGGGAGCGGTCGGCAGGCTGGGGCACTGATCAAGAATTGCGGATGCATCTTTCGGCATTTCCACCACTCCTGGTGCAGATAGCTGGGGGCAGGTGTTTTAGAAGCGAAGACTTTCGAGCGTAGAGAAACTGTATCGATAAAGGGCCATAGACACCGAGCCAGCTCCCCCCTTGGGCGGCAACGGCGTTCGGCTGCGTGTTCTGTCCACTGCAAGGTTTATCGACCTTTCATACCCCCAACTTTACATGCTAGAAGGGACGCGGGGCGGTTTTGGTTGACTCCTGCGGGTAGAAAACCTAGAATCGCAACAGTTTATAGTACCCTGACAGGTGGAAAATAACATGCTGGAAGATACAAAAAATGAGGCTCTGCTGCTCGGCCTGGGCCTGGACAATCAGGATGGACACGCCCGCATCACGAGGGGCGATCAGTTCTTCCTGATTGGCGGCAGCAAGGATACCCACCAGCAGATGCAGGAGAAGGCCATTCGTTTCAACGAGGAACTCGACAAGCGCGGCAAGCGGCTCGGGGAAGTCTCTGTCGAGGAGTTGAAAGAGATTGCCTCCGACGCGGGGTTGGGCAGCCCCGGGTAGCGCCCGATCATGCCACCGGACCGGCAGCCAGCCCATGGTCGCCTCCTCTGTTAGCCCCTCTCTGGCTATCCGCCTGTCCGGCAGCAGTCGCCGTGCGCGCCCGATTGAGCCGCCAGACCTGTCCGCCGCAGCCTCATTCTGACTTGGGCCCGAGCAACGTGCAACCTGATTATTCGCCCCCGCAGGCGGGAACTTCGCTTTTCCCGCCGGCAAAGCTCTTTGCTTCAGCAACGGTTGGTGGTAGAATACTGCGTTCGACTTTTCTGCGACAGCCCAACAGGGTCGGGCCCCTGTAGAGAAGGAAGAGAAAGTGGGCGAAGACCGCATAAAGATTCGCGGAGCACGCCAGCACAATCTGAAGAACCTGAACCTCGACATTCCGGCCGGCCGACTCGTCGTGGTGACCGGGCTGTCCGGCTCGGGCAAGTCGTCCCTGGCCTTCGACACCATTTATGCCGAGGGACAACGCCGCTATGTCGAGAGCCTGTCGGCCTACGCCCGCCAGTTCCTGGACCAGATGCAGAAACCCGACGTCGATCACATCGAGGGGCTGCCGCCGGCTATCGCCATCGAGCAGCGGATGCAGAACCCCAACCCCAGATCGACCCTGGCCACGACGACCGAGGTCTACGACTACCTGCGCTTGCTGTTCGCCCGCTGCGGCAGGCCGCACTGCCCGAGCTGCGGCCGCGAGGTACGCCAGCAGACCGCCGACGAGATTGTGGACGGTATTCTGAGGCTGCCCATCGGAACCCGGATCATGGTCGTGGCCCCCCTGGTTCGCGGCCAGAAGGGCGAGCACAAGGAAGTGATTCGCCGCGTTCAGGGCGAGGGTTTCGTCCGCGTGCGAATCGACGGAAAAGTCTTCGACGCCAAGGCCACGCCGCCGCTGAAGCGGACGCAGTTGCACAATGTTGAGGCCGTGGTCGACCGGCTGGCCATCAAGCCGAACCTGCGGAACCGCCTGGCCGACTCGGTCGAGACGGCATTGCGGCTGGCCGAGGGATTGTTGATCATCGCCCATGAAGGCCACCGAAACGGCCCGTCGAGAGCCTCTGGGTCGAACGAGTGGACCGACACGCTGTACAGCCAACTCTATGCCTGCCCGGACTGCCACGAGTCGTTCGACGAACTGACGCCGCGGATGTTCTCGTTCAACAGTCCCTACGGGGCCTGCCCGGAGTGCGACGGTCTGGGCACCCAACTCGAGTTCGACCCGGAGCTGCTCGTCCCCGACTCGCAGAAATCTCTGGCCGACGGCGGCGTGGAACTGTTTCGCCGCAACCCTCACCGCCTGGGCCTGCACCCGCAATCGATCCTCGACAAATTCGCCGAGTCGGCGCGTGCCGACCTGGGGCTGCCGTTGGCCCGTCTGCCGGCGGCCAAGCGGAAGAAGTTCCTGCACGGCGGCAACGGGTTCGAGGGGCTGATTCCCCTGCTGCAGCAGAAGTTCCGCCACAGTTCGTCTCAGTACGTCAAGCGGCGGCTGATGGAGTACATGAGCGACCTGCCCTGCCCCTCCTGCGGCGGGGCCAGGCTGCGGGCCGAGGCCCTGGCGGTGACCATTGCCGACCGCTCGATAGCCGACATCGCAGCCATGAGCATCGCCCAGGCGGTCGCCTTCTTCGACCAGCTGAAGCTCCAAGGGCCACGGGCCGTCATCGCCGATCAGATTCTCCGCCAGATTCGCCGGCAGTTGCACTTCATGGACGAGATCGGCCTGGGCTACCTGACCCTGGACCGCCAGACGCGGACGCTGGCCGGCGGCGAAGCCCAGAGAATCCGCCTGGCCACGCAGATCGGCTCCGGGCTGGTCGGGGTTTGCTATGTGCTGGACGAGCCGACCATCGGCCTTCATCCGCGCGACAACCAGCGGCTGCTGGCGGCCCTGGGGGACCTGCGCGACATGGGCAACTCCCTGCTGGTGGTCGAACACGACGAGGACACCATTCGGGCGGCCGATTACGTTATCGACATGGGGCCGGGGGCCGGACTGGCGGGTGGCCACATCGTCTGCCAGGGAACGCTCGAGCAGATCATCGCTTGCCGGGACTCCCAGACCGGGCAGTTCCTTTCGGGTCGCGCCGGTTTCTCGCTTCCCTCCCGCCGCAGGCGGATCAGCCGCCGGCGAGCGGTCACCGTCAAAGGGGCCGCCGAGCACAACCTGCAGCGAATCGACGTGACGATTCCCCTCGGCGTGTTCACTTGCGTGACCGGGGTCAGCGGCTCGGGCAAGAGCACTCTGGTGGGCGAGATCTTGTTGCCGGGTCTGCGGCGCCACCTGTACGGCGGGCGTCACAAGCCGGGCCGCCACACCCGCATCACCGGCCTCAGGCAGATCGACAAGGTGGTCCAGATCGACCAGTCGCCGATCGGCCGCACCCCGCGCTCCAACGCCGCCACTTACACCGGCCTGTTCGACCTGGTGCGGCAGGTCTTCGCCCGCACGCGGGAGGCCAAGATTCGCGGCTACAAGCCGGGCCGCTTCTCCTTCAACGTCAAGGGCGGGCGCTGCGAGTCCTGCCAGGGCCAGGGCGTCAAGAAAATCGAGATGCACTTCCTGCCGGACCTGTTCGTCGTCTGCCAGACCTGCCAGGGGTCGCGCTACAATCGCGAGACGCTCGAGATTCGCTATCGCACTCGCAACGTGGCCGACCTGCTCGACATGTCGGTCGACGAGGCCTCGGAGTTCTTCGAGAACTTCCCGAAAATCTCGGCTCAACTGGCCACCCTCAGGGAGGTGGGCCTGGGCTACATCAAACTCGGTCAGCCCTCGACGACGCTTTCCGGCGGCGAGGCCCAGCGGGTGAAACTGGCTGCGGAGTTGGGCAAGGTGGCCACCGGGCGCACGCTTTACGTGCTGGACGAGCCGACCACCGGGCTGCATTTCGCCGACATTCAGCGGTTGCTGGACGTGCTGGGCCGCCTGGTCGACAAGGGCAACACGGTAGTGGTAATCGAGCACAACCTGGAGGTGATTTCTCACGCCGACTGGGTGATCGACCTGGGCCCCGACGGCGGCGACAAGGGCGGCCGCATCGTAGCCACCGGCACGCCGGAACAGTTGGCCGACCACCCCGGATCACACACCGGGCGCCACCTGAGCGACTACCTTTGCCGCCACGCGTCGCGCGTCTCACGCAGCAAGTAGCTACTGTGAAACGGCAGGTTCACCCACGCGGATGATCTGCTGACTTGGGCATTGCCATGAGCTTGCCATAACCTGATAATACCGCACATTGTCGGAGTGCCGACACGGGGTGGCACCCAACGCCGTGAACTATGCAGCCATTTTGGTGTTTCTAATCTCTTTTGCTTTTCTGACTTCCGTTTCGTCTGCCTTGCGGAGTTGGGGTGCCCCAGGAGGTTTTTCTCTCTTCTTGTGCGGCCAGTTACGGGCCCGCTTCCGGCCGCAGCGGGCGTAGGCGTCTTTGACCGCTCGACACAGGCAGCCCAGAGCCTGACCGTTGGCCGCGCTCCGCCAGCGAGTGTCGGACCCGCCGCCGGAGCCGCAAAACAAAAAGGGGGCCGGCAAGAAACGCCTCATGCCGGTCTGCAAAGTGTGCCGATACGATCTCCGTGCACTCCTGCGGGAGTGTTTCATAAGGACCTCCTTCCGGTTGTCGTCGCGACACGATTACCATCGGCAAGGAGGTCCTTTCTTTATCAGCCACAATCGGTTACAAGCAAAATTCACCTGAAACAGTTCGCGGCGTTGGGTGGCGACCGTTCTGAGATAGTTTCTTAGCCCTTGGCCTGTGCCTTCTGAATCCTGGCCCAGGTGTCCCGCAAGGAGGCAGTGCGGTTGAACACCAGGCGGCCGTCCGAGGAGTCGGGATCGACGCAGAAGTAGCCCAGCCGTTCGAACTGGTAGCGGCTGCCCGGCGCCGCCCCGGCCAGGCTCGGCTCGACATACGCCGACGGAACGATCTCCAGCGAGTTGGGGTTCAGGTTCGACGTAAAGTCCTCCCCTTCCGCCACATTGTCGGGGTTCTCTTTGGTGAACAGGTGATTGTACAACCTCACCTCGGCCTCCAGCGCCCGAGCCGCCCCGCCGAAACCCAGTGCAGGGTGGCCTTGACCTTGCGGCCGTCCGGCGCGTCGCCGCCCCGGGTGGCCGGGTCGTAGGTGCAGTGGAGTTCCACCACCTCGCCGCTCTGCTCGTCCTTGACCACCTCCACGCAGGTGACGAAGTACGCGTACCTCAGCCGCACCTCGCGCCCCGGGGCCAGGCGGTAGAACTTCCTCGGCGGGTCCTCGCGAAAATCGTCCCGCTCGATGTACAGCACTCGCGAGAAGGGAACCTCTCGCCTCCCGGCGCCGGGGTCTTCCGGATTGTTGACGGCCTCCAACTGCTCGACCTGGTCCTGGGGATAGTTGTCGATGACCACCTTCAGCGGCCGCAGCACCGCCATGACGCGCGGCGACCGTTTATTGAGGTCGTTCCTCAGGCAGTGCTCCAGCAAGGCCACGTCCACAGTGCTGTCGGTCTTGGCCACGCCGATGCGCTTCAGAAAGCTGCGGATGGCTTCGGGCGTATAGCCCCGGCGGCGCAGGCCGCTCAGGGTCGGCATCCGCGGATCGTTCCAACCGCCGACCTGCCCCTGCTCCACCAGTTGGCCCAGCTTGCGTTTGCTCATCATCGTGTAGGTCAGATTGAGCCGCGCGAACTCGATCTGCCGCGGGTGATAGATCTCAAGGGCCTCGAGGAACCAGTCGTAGAGCGGCCGATGGTTCTCGAATTCCAGCGTGCAGATGGAGTGGGTGATTCCCTCGATGGAATCTTCCAGCCCGTGAGCCCAGTCGTACATCGGGTAGATGCACCACGAGTCGCCGGTGCGGTGATGCGTGGCCCGCAGGATGCGATACATCACCGGGTCGCGCAGGTTGAGGTTCGCCGAGGCCATGTCGAT
>JAACEH010000075.1 GCA_011682595.1 Anaerolineaceae bacterium | reverse complement strand
CGCCCCCCTTTTGACCTTGCTCGCGGACACTCAGTTTCGTAGAATGCCTGTCTTGGACGCAACCGGTCCCCCCTTAGGGTGATTTCTCCATGCCAAAGGTCGTGCTTCTAGGCTCCACGGGCTCAATCGGTCGGACCGCCCTGGACGTTATCGAGGCCCTGGGGCCCCAGTTCCAGGTGCTGGGCCTGGCCGCCCGCGACAGCGTCGAGCTGCTCTCCCGACAGGTCAGACGCTTCAAGCCGCCCTATGCGTCGGTCGGCGACAACGAGGCCCGGCGACGACTGCTCGACCTGCTGCCCGGTTCCTCGACGACCGAAGTGATGGTCGATGCCTCCCGGCGCCTGGCCTGCCTGGACGAGGCCGACATCGTCCTGTCGGCCCTGGTCGGAGCCGTGGGCCTGGAGCCGGCCCTGGAGGCCGTCGCCGCCGGAAAGCGGCTGGCCCTGGCCAACAAGGAAGCCTTGGTCATGGCCGGCCACCTGGTCACCGAGACCGCCCGCCGCCAGGGGGCAGAGATTCTGCCGGTCGACAGCGAGCACTCGGCCATTTTCCAGGCCCTGAAGGCCGGCCGCCCGAGCGAAGTGGACCGCATCCAACTGACCGCCAGCGGCGGACCGTTCTACCGGATGGACGCCGCCCGGTTGGCCGAGGTGACGCCTCGGCAGGCCCTGGAACATCCCACCTGGCAGATGGGGCCCAAGGTGACAATCGACTCGGCCACACTGATGAACAAGGCCCTGGAGATCATCGAGGCCCGCTGGCTCTTCGGCATCGAGGCCGATCGCATCGAGGTGGTCATCCATCCGCAATCGATCGTCCACTCCATGATCACTTTTGTCGACGGGTCGAGCATCGCCCAACTCGGCGCCCCGGACATGCAGACGCCGATCCAGTACGCCCTGACTCACCCCGAGCGCCGGGCCGGCCTGTCTGAAAAACTGGATCTGGCCCAGGTGGCCACGCTGAGCTTCCAGAAGCCGGACCTCCGGAAGTTTCCCGCCCTGCGACTGGGATTCGAAGTCGCCCGGTCGCCCGGGCCGGCGGCACCGCCGGGGCCGTCCTGAACGCAGCCAACGAGGTGGCCGTCGACGCCTTTCGGGCCGGCCGCCTGAACTTTACACAGATCGTCGACCTCGTCGAACGAACCCTGGATAACCACAACCCTCAGAGCGAGGCCGACCTCGAGACGATACTCGAGACGGACGCCTGGGCCAGAGAGGAAGCACTGAAATGCCTGACATCCCTAACGTAATCTACGCCGTTCTAGGTTTCGGATTCATCATCTTCATCCACGAGCTGGGCCACTTCCTGGCGGCAAAACTGTTCGGCGTCAAGGTCAAGGCCTTCAGCCTCGGTTTCCCGCCGACCATCCTTCACAAGCGGTTCGGCGATACCGACTACCGGATCGGCGCCATCCCGATGGGCGGCTACGTCTCCATGCTCGGCGATGACCCGCGCGAGCCGAGCGGCGACCCGCGAGCCTTGCGCAACATCCTGCCCTGGCGGCAGGCCGTCATCTTCATGGCCGGCGTGAGCTTGAACATCGTCACCGCCATGATCATCTACGTCACTGCTTCGGTGGTCGGCATCGAGGTCGTCGAGCCGGTTGTCGGCCAGGCCGTCGAAGGAAAACCGGCCCTCTTGGCCGGACTCCGGGCCGGCGACCGCATTCGAACCATCGACGGCGTGAAGGTCAATTCGTTCAACGACATCAGGGTGCTGACCCTGGTCAGCGGCCTGAACAACCCCGGGCGCAAGTTCGAGGTCGAGTACCAACGGGACGGCAGAGTTCTAAGGACATCGCTCGCCCCGACCATCAGCAGCGAAACCGAGGGCCTGCCCACGCTCGGTATTGCATCGCCGCTTCTGCCCATAGTCAAGAAGATCGAGCCCAAGAGCCCGGCTGACCAGGCCGGACTGAAGCCCGGCGACCGCATCGTGGCCATTAACGGCAAGCCGACGCCGTTCTTCTACGACTGCAAGGAAATGCTCGAAGTCTGGCCCGAGCAGCCGGTCACCCTCACCGTCAAACGTCCTGACAAGCCGCTTGAGGACGGCGATGATGACGCGGCGGTCGCCTACAAGCAAATCGACATCAAGGTCGACCCGGCCACCATCACCGTGCCGGACTACGGCCTCGAACCGCCGCTGACGATCAGGGAGGTCCTGAAGGGCAAGCCGGCCGAGAAGGCGGGACTCAAGAAGGGCGACTGCATTGTCCGAGCCGGCCGACAGGACTATCCCTCGTGGCGCTTTTTCTCGAACCTGATTCGAAAGAGCGACGGCAAACCGGTCAGGCTCGTGGTTCGCCGCGAAGGCCGGGATCAGCCCCTTGAGGTCAGCGTGAGGCCTGAACGGGAATCCGAACAGCAGCGTTACCTGGTGGGCGTACTTTTCAACCCCTGGATCGTCGACGTGGATGAGGATGTTGTCCTTAAACGGCTGGGCAATCCCGGCCCCGCCCACAAGGCGGGAATCCCCGAGGGAGCAACGATCAGCGGACTCAACGGCAAGGGCATCAAGACCTGGCGACGGCTCATGGAGGAACTGTACAAACTCAAAGGCAAGCCGGCCAAGATTAAATACACCGAACCAGGCTCCGACCAGGAGAAAACCGCCACCGTCACGCCCGCCAGGACGACGGCCGAATCGCTGCTCTCCGGCGCGGCCTTCACCCGGCAGATGACCGCCGAACTCGCCCCCATCTACAACCCGCTGAAGGCCCTGAACATCGGCCTGACCAGGATTCGCCGATTGGCCGTCATACAGTACGTCTCCATCAAGGCCATGGTCAATGGGCAGTTGCCCACCAAGGAAGTCAGCGGACCGATGAGAATCGGCGTCATCTTCTACGAGGCCTCCAAGATGGGATGGGGCAAGTTCATGGAGTTGCTGGGCCTGATAAGTGTGGCCATCGCCCTGTTGAACGCCATGCCGATTCCGCCGCTCGACGGCGGCCACGTCATGTTCCTGGCCGTCGAAAAGATCCTGCGCCGCCCGCTGCCGCTCCGGGTGCGCAGCATAGTGACCGTGGCCGGGACAGTGTTGCTGCTCAGTTTCGTGGCCTTCGCCTTCTATAACGACAGCGGTTGGCTGAACAAGACTTTCTTCTATTGATGGCCGCCCGAGGTCAGCCAAGAAGGTCGCCAATGTACTCCAGGGCCGCCGCGAGGCGGCCCTGCTCTGTTGCCCGGCGAACCTGTCGCAAGAGCGACGCCTGACGATCGGCCAGCGGCACCGCCTGGCCCGACCGCGGCCAACAGAAACCCAAACGCGACAGAATCAAACGGACCAGTTCATCGATGCCCTGCCCCGTCAGGGCCGAGGTAGCCAGATCGATCTCTTCGCCGGCCGCCGTGGCGGAAGCCAGGTCGGCCTTGGTGCCCACGCGGATCACCGGCCCCGCCGCGCCACCGGGTTCGGCCAACCCGGCCACAGCGCTGAGGTCGCGCGGCCGGGAAAGATCGCTCGTCGCCAGCAGCAGGTCGGCCCGGATGGCCTCGGTCCGAGCCCTCTGAACGCCGAGCCGCTCGACGGAGTCCTCGCTGTCGCGCAGCCCGGCAGTGTCGGCCAGCACCACCGGCAGTCCGTCCAGGCCGGCCGTCTCGGTAACCACGTCGCGCGTCGTGCCGGGAATCTCCGTGACAATGGCCCGCTCGGCCCCCACCAGGCGGTTCATCAGGCTGCTCTTGCCCGAGTTGGCCGGTCCCAGAATGGCCACCCTCGGCGGCTGCTCGATGAAACGCCCCGTCCGCTCGTAGCGGGCCAGCAGATGGTCAACGGCAGCCAGCGCCCGGTCGGGCCGGCCGCCTTCGACCAGGGGCCGCAGTTGCTCGACGGCCCCGACCAGCAGACCGTTTCGCTGCCCCGCGACAACCAGCGAGGCCCGCAGCGTGGCCACCCCGGCCAGCAGCAGTTCGCACTCGACCTCGATCCTCGGCGTCCCGGTCCCGGCAGCCCTCTGGCGGAGAAAATCCGGCCACGACCGCTGCACCAGGCCCGCGGACTCCAGGCGACCGGCCACCGCCCTCACCGCCACCGGACCACCGTGACAGTGGACTTCGATCTGGCCCGCCCGGCCCGCCGGGTCCGACGAATCGGCCAGGTGGACAATCACCTCGTCGAGCGTCTGCCCGGCCTCGGAAACGATGTGTCCGTAGACCAGGCACCCGGACCGGTCCGGGAGCGGCCGGCGGGTCCGCAGAACCTTCTGCAGCAGAACATGGACCTCGGGCCCGAACAGTGACAGTGTGGAAATGCCGCCGCGGCCGGGCGGGGTCAACTCCGCGAAAATGTTTCTTTCGCCGCGGCAGGTCATGACTGGGCCAGATAGGCCACGACCAGTCCTTCGAGCACCAGGTCGGGCCGCACTTCGTCGAAGCAGGTCAGCACGCCGGCCAGGTGGAACAGCCCGCCGCCGGTGGCCAGAACCCGGGCCTCGGGTCCCAGGACGTTGCGCTGCTCGGCGACCAGTCGCTCTATGGCTCCGGCGGCACCGAGTATGAGGCCGCTTCGAAGGGCCGCCTCGGTGTTGGCGCCCACCGCGCCGATCGGGGCGTCCAGGGCCACTTTCGGCAGGGCGGCCGTCTTCTGGTGAAGGGCCCAGGCACCGAGCGTCGGACCGGGGAGAATCGCGCCGCCCAGGAACCGTCCCTCGGCGTCCACGGCATCGACAGTCATGGCCGTCCCGACGTCGACGACGATGGCGGCATCCCGGACCGACTCCCGGGCCGCCAGGGCGGCAAGCAGCCGGTCCACGCCGACCGCCTCGGCCTGGTCGACGGCGGTTTCGATGGGCACGGGAAAGTCCTGCCGGGCCACCAGGAACGGGCCGCAGGCGAACTGATTAACCATTTTCCTGAGCGATTCGGTGGCCTCGGGATTGACGCTGGAGACGATTACCGGCCAGGCCGTTCGCTGGGCCGGCGAAGACGAATCGAGACGGAAACATGTGGCCAGCCCGCTGAGCCCGGCCAGCGGAACGCGGACCGTCTGCTGTATCCGCCCCTGGCGGACCAGGGCGATGCCGGCCCGCGTGTTGCCGACGTCGCACGCAAACAGCGTACTCGGGGACGTATTGTCGCTCATCGGTCTACCCCCATTGATCTTCCGGTTCGAGCATCTCCACCAGGCGACCGACCAGGTGCTTCAGGCCGCGGTGGGTCACGCCGCTGATGCCGATCACCTCCCGGCCCAACTCTGCGGCCAGATGTTGCCGGACGTCCTCAGCGCCGGTCAGGTCCATCTTGCTGACAGCAACAATTTCCGGCCGCCCGGCCAGGTGTTCCGAGTACCGGCCGATCTCGCGGCGAATGCTCCTGTAGTTAGCCAGCGGGTCGCTGCCGTCGGCCGGCAGCGGCTCGACCAGGTGCAACAGGACGCGCGTTCGCTCGACGTGCCGCAGAAAGCGGTCGCCAAGTCCCACGCCCTTGTGGGCCCCCTCGATCAGCCCGGGCAGGTCGGCCATGACGAAACGCCGCCCGCGGCTGGCCTCGACGATCCCCAGGTATGGCTTGGTGGTCGTGAACGGATAGTCGGCTATTTTGGGCGTGGCTGCGCTGAGACACGACAGCAGGGTGCTCTTGCCCGCGTTGGGCAACCCCAGCAGACCGACGTCGGCAATCAGCTTCAACTCCAGGTGCAGGCGCCGCTGCTGGCCGGGTTGGCCATCGGTTGCGATCTCGGGGGTCTGCCGGGTCGGCGAGGCGAAATGCACGTTGCCCAACCCCCCCTTGCCGCCGGCGGCGGCCACGAACTGCTCGTCCGGCTCGACCAGGTCCTTGATGCGCACGTCCTTGTCGGAGTCGGTGATCTGGGTGCCCGGCGGCACGCGGACGACCAGGTCGGCCCCGCTCTTGCCGAAACATTTCTTGCCGCCGCCGGGGGCGCCGTTGCGGGCGATCCACTTATGCCGCCCCCGGAAATCCAGCAGCGTATTGACGCTCGGGTCGGCGACGAAGATGATGCTGCCCCCGCGTCCGCCGTCGCCGCCGTCGGGGCCGCCGCGGGGCACGTAGGCTTCGCGGCGAAAACTTACGCAGCCGTTGCCGCCGTCACCGGCTTTGACGTAGATGTCAGCCTCGTCGATAAACATGGACGGTCGATCCCGACCAACTGCAGGTCAAGTGCCGCGGCCAGGGGCGCCGCGTGAGAAAAGTGAAAAAGAAACAGGGTGGCGTCTCAAGGGGCCACCCTGGGAAAAACTCCAGACATCCGGCCAGTAGACTAATTGCTCTCCGGAAGGATGTTGACGCGACGCCGAGAGGCAAACTCCACCTTCCCGTCGCACAGGGCGAAGAGCGTATCGTCGCGGCCCAGACCGACGTTGAGTCCCGGGCGGAAACGCGTGCCCCGCTGGCGCACGATGATCGACCCCGTAGTAACCCGCTGCCCGCCGTAGGCCTTGACACCCAGGTACTTGGGATTACTGTCACGGCCGTTCCGAGAGGAACCTTGTCCCTTCTTATGCGCCATCGAAATCAACTCCTGTACAAGTTCAAGTTCCGCAAATCCCGCGACCTTTTTGCCCACTTCCTTCAAGCCACGCGACTATCGCCAAATCCATTTCTGCTTGAGCAGGTAGACCTTATCTTCGGAAATCTTCACGTCGTCGCCCGGAATCGAGAAGTCCAGCCGCAAGGTCTTGCGAAGCACCACTTCGTGGGGCTTGCCGCCTTCCTTGGCGGCGGGAATCTCGCGGACGACGAACTTGCCGCTCAGGCCGGCCACAAAGACGGTGAACTTATCCATCTCCGGGTCGACCTCGCGAAAGATAAATATGCCGTCCTGGGCCTCTTCTTGGCCGGCCTTCAGCGACGGCTTGACGGCCGTGGGTTTGCCGGAGGCATCCTTGGTGTCGGACGGACCCATCATTTCGACGCTGTTCTTAAGTTCGCCCAGGCGGTACTGGGCCTTGACCAGTTTCTGGACCTCGCTCTGGAGGATGTCGCGGGCCACTTTGCCGTTATTGGTGAAGATGATGGCCTGCGGCACGAAGTTGCGGGCCTTTTTGGTCTTGTTGGTGACGGTATAGAGCAGATACCAGTAGGCCTGGGCCTGGCCGTCCTTGTCGGTGAGGACGATTCTCCGGGGCGTGCGGAACGTGAAGTCGAGGTCCCACATCTGGCCCTTGATCGAATCCAGCGACACTTCTTCGGTCTCAATCGCCGCCACGGCCAGGGCACCAGCCAGGAGAATAACCGCCAGCGCCACGCTCACACTTCGCATCGAGTAGACTCCTCTTGCCCCTAACTCCTTATCATGCCGCTTGTTGACCCGACACTTTACCCTTTTTGCGACGGCGTGACAAGCGAAAATTGCCGATTGTCGCCATCGGGCACTCTTTGACGCATTTTCCGCATGAAATGCAGGTCGCCGGGTCCACCTGAGCCAGAAAATCGGTCACCTGGACCGCACTGCCCTCGACGGGGCAGATCTTCTCGCATTTCTTGCACCCGATGCAGCCCACCTGGCAGACCTTGCGGACCTGGCCGCCTTTGTCGTGGCTCTTGCACAGCACGTGGACCATGTTCTTGGCCGGCAGAACGCTGATGATCTGTTTCGGGCAGGCGTCCACACAGGTGCCGCAAGCGGTGCACCTGTCCTCGATAATGTGCGGCAGGCCGTCGTCGCCCATGACGATGGCGTCGAACGGGCAGGACCGTGCACAGGTGCCCATCCCCATGCAGCCCCAGTGGCATCCCTTGGCGCCGTCCTGGGTGAGCATGGCCGCCCGGCAGTCGGCTATGCCCTGGTAGCCGAAACGGTCGGCGACGCGGTTGCCGCCCTGACAGTGGACGACGGCTACGCGCTTTTCTTTTTCCTCGGCGGTCAGGCCCATGACGTCGGCCACTTGCCTGGCCACCTTCAGGCCGCCGGGTACGCACTCGCTGGGACCGACTTCTCCGGAGACGACCGCCGTCGCGTAGGCCGCGCACCCGCCGTAGCCGCACGCGCCGCAATTGGCGCTGGGCAGGAGGTCTTCGATCTGCTCTATCCGCGGATCGCCGTGGACGCGGAAGACGCCGCTGGCAACGGCCAAGCCGACGCCGAACAGCACGGCCAGCGAACCGAGGACAACAATCGCGGATGTCACATAGCTCCATTCCATTGCGGAGGGTCACTCCCGAAACTCACCCGGCCGCAGGGCCGGGTCAGAACTCTATGCCAAACAGTTTGCCGAAACCGAGAAAGGCCAGGGCCATCAGGCCCGTGGCGATGAAGGCGATAGGCACGTTCCGCAGGGCCTTCGGCACGCGGGCCATGGCCAGACGTTCGCGTATGCCGCTCATGAGGACCATGGCCAGCGTGAAGCCGACGCCGCCGCAGAAACCCATCCAGACCGCCTGGCCGACCGTCAGCGGGGCGTCCTGGTACTTCCAGTCGCTGGTGGTCAGCAGGGCGATGCCCAGCACAGTTGGTCGTAATCAGCGGCAGGTAAATGCCGAGGGCCTTGTAGAGCACCGGCACGCTCTTCTTGAGAACCATCTCGACGAACTGCACCAACACGGCAATGACCAGGATGTAACTGACGTTCTTCAGGATCAGCACGTAGCCGCCGCTGGGCACCTGGTCGACAATTCCCAGCCAGACCAGCAGGTTGAACCCCTCGGGCCCCGGGTTGACCAGCACATACTTATACAGCAGCGAGGTCGCGAAGGTGGCCAGGGTCATGACGAACATGACGGCAAAGCCCATGCCCACCGCGTCGCTGGTGCGCCGCGTCACGCCGATGAAGGGACACAGGCCCAGGAACCGGGCCAGGACCATGTTCGAGATCAGGATCGTCCCGATGGCGATTTTTATGTAACCGATTTCTTCCATCGGCTCTCGTTCTCCTAGGCCTGTGCAGCCCCGGGCTCCTGTCCGGGCTCAGTCTCTTGCCTGGCCTTCTGGTCGGCCGAGGTCTGAAAAGTCACCGGCTCCAGACCCGCCAGCCGGGCGGCCTTGCGGCGGTTGCCGATCGAGTTGAACAGTCCGAACAGCAGCCCGATGGCGATAAACGCTCCCGGGGCCATGATGGCCAGGGTGGCCGGGGCCATGACGGCATCGGCACCCTTGCCGTAACCCGACCAGAGGGCATAGCCCCAGAGGGTCCCGTTGCCGATTGTTTCGCGGACCAGGCCGATCAGCGTCAAGGCGCCGGCGAATCCCAGGCCGATGCCGATCGCGTCGCCGATCGAAGACAGTACGCCGTTGCGGCTGGCAAAGGCCTCGGCCCGGCCGAGGATGATGCAGTTGACGACTATCAGCGGAATGAAGATGCCGAGCTTGGCGTTGATTTCCGGCGGCAGCAGGGCCTTCATCAGAATCTCGACCATGGTCACAAAGCCCGCGATGACCACGATATAGCAGGCGATCCGCACTTCCTTGGGGACGATGTTCTTGATCAGGCTGATCAGGAGGTTCGAGCACAGCAGCACCGTCGAGGCGGCGCCCGCCATGGCCAGGGCGTTCTTGACGCTGGTGGTGACCGCCAACGTGGGGCACAGGCCGAGCATCAGCACAAAGACCGGGTTGCTCTTGACCGCCTTGTCGACCAAGGGCTTCAGCAGTTTGTCGATCAGGAACTTCAGCAACGCACGCCTCCGAAACAACGCATGCCTTCGAGCGGCGGGCCATTCCCCGCGAATAAAGATCGTATGGTATCCAGAAGCGGGGCTGAGTCAAGGCTTAACCGCCGCCCGGAAAGCCGCAGGGGTGCACGTCAAGATTGTAGGTAAAGTCAAGTAGATCTGGTCAACAGACCAATAGTGTTCGGCACGGCGATTGCTTTGGTTGGGCGAAGCGGCCAAACTTTTTTCTACTTTT
>JAACEH010000074.1 GCA_011682595.1 Anaerolineaceae bacterium | reverse complement strand
CCGCAAGCCAGCAGGGCCACCGCCAGGTAGCGGACCTCCCACCTGAGGCGGCGACTGTACTTGATCATCCGCGGGCGGAACCGCCGGCAGATTTCCAGCGCCTGGCCGTAGACCAGCCCGGCCAGGGGGCTGTTGTCGCCCTCGCGGGACAATTCGTAGGCCGTGCTGACCCGCTCCTTCAGCCCCGCCCTGCGGTCCAGGTAGATGGCCGCGTCGCGCAGCGTCACCGGCCGGGCCAGTCGCAGGACCAGCCCGATCACAAAGGCCAGCGGTACAAGCACCATAGGCGCCCACGGCCAGGGATACCACTCGGGCAGAATGCTGTAGAAAAGGGCACTGGCGGCCACCGCCACCACGGCCAGTCCGGCCCCGTAGAGCATCAGGCTGAGGCCGCTCTCGATGGCCCGCACGGTCATCAGCCGCCGTCGAACCTGCCGCAATGTCCTGACGATCTCTCTGTCGCTCATGCCAGGGTCCTCCCGCCGATTCTCCCTTACCATTATATTGTATATTGGACGACCGAGCACAGGAGAAGTTTAATCCAAATCCGCCGGGGCCGACCAGGAAGACAACGAAGCCACCACAAGTGCGATGGCTTCTGGCATTTACGTTCCCACCGTCACTTCGCCGACTCGCTTGGGGCGGCATCCTGAGGCTTCGCAGTTTTCCAGCGGCAGTAGCGCTTGATGAGTTGTTCCTGAGGCAGGGGAATCTTCACTTGGGTGCCTTCGGGCAGATGGATCATCTCGTCGCGGGGCGTTTCCTTGTACTTGCTCGCCAGGTTCGGGTTAGCGTTCAATATGGCCTGCCGCGTAGCCTTTGGACCGAGGTAGAACTTGGCGATGTCATCCAATTCATTCTTCTTCCACGTCTTGTACACCAGGCTGCACGCAACGGGGCTGAGCATGCCGGCGGCAAGCTTATATCCGATAGTGATTTTCTCTTGAATGAGTGCCACGAAGATCTCTTCCCCGCCCTCATCCTTCACAGGACTAAACAGCGGCTGCGGCTTATCCGCCTTCGAATCGGTGTAGCGTGTGATTTGCTCGATCAGGAGGCCTTGTTTGCGATCGAAGGAAAAACGCGAGCTTTCGAGCGTAAACCCGTCGCGGGATGGCATTGATATCACGCGGCACCCGCGTATGAGGACTTCAGCGCGGCGGTCCTTGAGCTGAAGGATCACGTATCCGTGCGAGAAGACGTGGAAATTACCGCGCATGTCGGCATCGTTCTCCCAGGCGACAATAAACAGGTCCGGGGCATTCTTGATCCATCCGGCCCGCACGGAGGCCACGGATAGCCCGGACTCGAAGGTCATTCCCTCAGGGGACACCTTGCCCTTCGAAGGCCCGGCGATCATTGTCTCATCGAGGCGAATATCGCTGAAGCCTTTGAATCGGATGAAAACATCGTACCTCTTCTCCGGCATCTCGTACACACGATCTACCTCGGACCGTATCAGCACCTTGTCGAGTTTGTAATCGGGCATGGACCGGCCGACGTCGATATCGGCCATCCGGTCGAGGTGCACCGAGAAGTCTTCGGCGCGAGCCGCACCGGCATTGAGCGCAACAATGATGAACCAACTGAGCAGGCAGGCAATGAACCACTTCATGATGGAATCCTCCTCTTCCCGGGTCGGCCAGTTTCACTCATGTCGCTTTATATGGGCCGTACAAGGGAACTCGCTTCCGCGAGAACTAAGGAACCATGTTCCTTGCGGTCATACATGGTGCCAAGTTGCGCCTAACGGTTGGGGCACCCGGCTCAGTATTGCTTGCGCCGCCGGCTGGAGGGGATGTCCAGGATCTTGCGGTACTTGGCCACCGTGCGGCGGGCCAGGTCGATGCCCTCGGTTCTGAACCGCGCGACGATCTCCTCGTCCGACAGGGGGTGCTTCTTGTCCTCGGCGTCGATCATTGCTTTGAGTTGCGTCCGCACGTTGTCCCAGGCGATCGTCTGGCCGCCGGAGGTCTCGGTGCCGCCGGTGAAGAAGCGCCGCAACGCAAAAATCCCCCATGGCGTGTCGGCGTACTTGTCGCCGACGGCCCGGCTGATGGTGCCGACGTGCAGGCTGACATCATCGGCCACCTGCTGCATCTTCAGCGGCTGAAGATGGTCGGGCCCGGAGTCCAGAAAGGGCCGCTGGAACTTGACGATCGAAGCGACCACGCGGGCCAGGGTGCTCTTTCGCTGCTCGATGGCCTCGATCAGCCAGCGGGCCGAACGGACGTTGCGGGTCACGAACTCGCGGGTCCTGGCGTCCAGGTCGCGGCGGCGAAGCATCTTGCGGTACAACTGGCTGATGTACAGCCGCGGCGTGCGCTCGTCGACGATGACCACGCGGTAGCGATCCTCCTTCTCGTCGTAGACAATCTCGACGTCGGGTATGATGTGGGGCACCACCTCGTTGGTGATCGAGGCGCCCGGCTTGGGGTTCAGGTGCTGAATCCGGTTCACCGCATCCTTGACCGCGGCGATGCTCACACCGAGTCGTTTGGCCACCTGCGGATAGCGGTTGTTCTCGATGTCGTGGAGATGGCCGGCCACGATGCGACAGGCAAGCTCCTGGTGGTTGTCACCGCCGCGCTCGAGTTGGATGAGCAGGCACTCCTGCAGGTCGCGTGCCCCGACGCCGGCCGGCTCCAGGCGCTGGACCAGGGCCTGGGCCGCCTCGGCCTGCTCGATCGTCGCACCGCCGCGAACGTCACGGACGATGTCCTCCAGCGGAACTCGGAGGTACCCGTTGTCGTTGAGATTGCGGATGATCGTCTCGCCCAGTTCCCGCACGGTTTCCTCGGTGCCGAAGAAGGAGAACTGTTCGAGCAGCATCTCCTGCAGGCCCTGGCCCGGGGCGGCTGTGTTCTGCAGGGCGTCGAGCTTGGCGTCGCGCTCGCCGCGACTGACGCGCGACTTGGGAATGTACTCCTGGTCGAAATAATCGTCCCACTGGTCGGCCATCGACTGCAGCCGCTCGAACTCCTCGGCGCTGCCGTTGTCGTCGATTTCCAGCGGCCGCTCTTCCTCGGCCGGCTTTTCCGCCGGCTCGGTCTCAGGGGCGACTTCCTGCTGCTCCTCGCTTTCGGGTTCCTGCAGTTCGAGCACCGGGTTGGCGACCAGCTCCTGCTGAATGCGCTGCTCCAGGGCCATGAGCGGCAACTGCAGAATCTCCATCGACTGGATCATCCGCGGAGCCAGCTTCATCCGCTGTTCGAGACGAATCTGCATGCTGGTGTCGAAGCGCATCGCTTATCCCATAATCGGCCTTCGCGGCCGGTTCACTTCACCTGCTGCCGACCCGAGAGGGCGTCCGACAACACGTTGCGGCTCACGTATTCCAAGGTCCCCCCGGCCGGCAGGCCACGAGCCAGCCGCGTTATGCGGACCTTCGTCCCCTTGAGCCGCTCGGCGACTTCCAGCGCCGTCGCGTCACTCTGCAGCGTCGGATTGGTGGCCAGAATGATCTCCTCGACGCCGCCGGACTCGACGCGATTGACCAGTGGGCCGATGGTCAGGTCGTCCGGTCCCACGCCTTCGGCCGGGGCGACGTGCCCCTTTAGCACATGGTACAGGCCCTTGAACAACCCCGTGCCCTCGATCCGGGCCACGTCGCGGGAGGTCTCGACCACGCAGATGAGGCTGCGCTCGCGCGACTGGTCGCCACAAATTGCGCACGGGTCGGCGTCGGCCAGATCATGGCAGACCGAGCATTCGGTCAGCCGGCTGCGCATATCGGTGATCGCCCGGGCCAGGGCCAGGGCTTCCTCCTGTGGGGCGCTGAGCAGGTGGAAGGCCAGTCGCTCGGCGCTGCGGGCCCCGATGCCCGGCAATCGCGTCAATTCGCGAATCAGATTCGCCAGGGTTGGTGAAGCTTCGGCCATATGAATGTCCCCAAGCCTTCGATGGGCCACCCGACTCGTTTACATTCCAAAATCGCCCAGCAGGCGGCCGATGCCGGGAATGCCCAGCCCGCCAACGGCTTTGCCTATCTCGTCCTTGATCAGCTTCCGGCTTTGTTCGTTCGTCTGCCGCACGGCGGCACGGACCAGATCCTCCAGAAGCTCCACCTTCTCGGGATCGACCACCTCGGGGCTGATCTTCAGACTGAGAATCTCCCCGCGACCGTTAGTCGTCACAGTAACCATGCCGCCGCCCGACCGGCCTTCGACCTGGCGGTCTTCGAGCGACTGCTTGGCCTCCTGCATCTGCTTCTGCATCTGCTGAACTTTCTTGAGCATTCCAGCCAGGTCGCCAAACATTTTATTCGTCCCCTCCAACTTCGCCGTGCCGCATGTCGATGATCTCGCCTTCGAACAAGCTCAGAATCTTCTGAACCGCCGGGTCGTTCCGCAACTCCTGCTGCTGGGCCTGGTTCAGGCTCCGCAGGTGGGCCGGCGGCGCGGCGGCCGTCTCCGGCGTCTCGGCGCCGGGCAATGTCGAATCCTTAACGCTGCTGAAATCCTCGACCCACTTCCTGGCCGGCGGGCGGTCCTGCTCGTCCTCCGCACCGGCGACACCGGCGACACCGGCGGGGCCGGCGGGCGCCGTTACGGACTCAGACTTTTTTTTTTCGTCCTCACCCGGCGCACGACCGCTCGAGGCGCCGCCGGCCGCCGGATTTGCCGCCACAGACTGCAATTGTTCGAGCGTCTCGCTGATCGAGGCGAAGTCCGGCAACCGCGCCAACTGCACCAGGACCAGTTCGACCAGCGGGCGGCCGTGCGGCAGACCCCGCAGCCGGAACCGCGTCTCGCCGACCAGCTCCAGGGCCAGCGTCAGGCGGTCCTCGGTGAACTTCTCGGCCTGGGTCTTCAATCGCTTGCGCTCTTCGCCCGTGGCCTCCAGGCCCGGCGCTTTGAGGCCCACCATCTTCACCAGCAGAAGTGAGCGCAGATGGTCGAGCAGGTGATCGACAAACTCGCCACACTCGGCGCCTTCGTTCAAGGCCGCCTCCAGCAGCTTCAGGGCCTGTGCGACGTCGCCGTCGGCCAGGGCATCGAGCAGCCCGAAGAATTGTTCGCTGCCACCCAGGCCCAGCGCCTCCAGCACCGGTCCGGCCGTAATGTCGCCGTTGCAGAGGGTGATGGCCTGGTCCAGAAGTGTCAGGGCGTCGCGAACGCTGCCGCGACCTTCGCGGGCGATAATCTGCAAAGCCTCTTTCTCGGCCTTGACCTTCTCCTTGCGGCAGAGTTTACCCAGGTAGGTGGCGATCGTCTCGGCCGGCACGCTGCGAAAATCAAACCTCTGGCAACGGCTGTGAATCGTGTTCGGCACTTTCTGCGGGTCGGTCGTGGCGAAGATGAACTTGACGTGCTCGGGCGGCTCTTCGAGCGTCTTGAGCAGGGCGTTGAAGGCCCCGGTCGAGAGCATGTGCACCTCGTCGATGATGTAGATCTTGAACCGGCTGCGGGCCGGGGCGTAGATGGCGTTGGAGCGCAGTTCGCGGATGCTGTCGACGCCGGTGTGGGAGGCCCCGTCGATCTCGATGACGTCGATATCGTCGCCGCTGCCGACGCGCTTGCAGCACTCGCACTTGCCGCAGGGGTCGGGCGTCGGACCCTGCTCACAATTCAGGGCCTTGGCCAGCAGCCGGGCCATGGTCGTCTTGCCCACCCCGCGGGTGCCGGTAAACAGGTAAGCGTGGGCCACCCGGTCGGCGCTGATGGCGTTCCTGAGGGTGCGGACCACCGCCTCCTGACCGATGACCTCATCGAAGGTTTGCGGCCGATAGCGACGAGCCAGAACCGTGTAAGCCATAGTCGTCCATCCCTGGCGCCAGCGTCATTAGAAAAGTCGCGAGAAAAACTCTAAAGGCGGCCCTGAGACTCGCCGCGCTTAAAATGTCAAGGGCCGTGCACCTTTCTTCGAAACGCGACAGGAGAGCGTCGACGCTCCGTAGCTCGGGTTGGAAGGTCCCACGGCGCATGAGCGAACAAGCTTATGGCTGCTGCGTCTCCGCCCTGACCAGGTTCACCAGACGCCCATCGCATGGGGTCCAACCGTCAACACCCGGTGGCGCCGAACACAAGACCCGCCGACGTCCCTCGGAAAGGAATTCCGCCCTGCTGAAGCGGATGGCAGGTTACAGGACACCGCTAACGCCCCACGTAGCACGGCCCATTTTCCATTAGCAAAGATCGGTTGTACCGAAGGGAGATGACCCCCTGAGCAACTATTGTACCACTTACGGTCCGGAGGTCGAGAAAAATCGCCGAACTGCCGTTTGCGGGGCACCAGGACCCATTACGACAGTTGGCGGGAATGCCAAAGGGCGACCCCGAACGGTCGCCCCTGGGCCTGACAATCTCGCAATGGTTGCCCCTGGACTTCGCCGACTCCGACAGCCGGACCCCACGATCAGTTGCCGCCGTCGGTCTTTCCGGCGGAACCTTCCGACTTCGTCTCAACCGGTTTCGGCTGCGCGGCGGGTTTGCCAAGACCGCCGGCGTGGGGTTTCTCGGCGCCGGGTTTGCCGTGGCCACCTAACGGTTTCGGCGTGAGCCCGGGACGCGGCGGACGCGGACGTTGCCGCGGCTCAGGGCCTTTCCTGGTGCCCAACAATTCGATCTCGAAGATCAGCGTGGAGTTGGGCTCAATGTTGCGGTTGCCCCGCTCACCGTAGGCCAGTTCCCCGGGAATGAACAGTTGCCACTTCGAGCCCACGGGCATCAGCGACAGGGCCTCGCTCCAACCAGGCACCACCTGATTGATCCCGAATTCGGCCGGTTTGCCTCTTGTGTATGAACTGTCGAACTCAGTTCCGTCAATCAGCGTGCCGCGATAGTTGACCGTGACAATGTCGCGCGCCCCGGGCTTCGGACCGTCACCCTCGACAAGCACCTTGTACTGGATGCCACTTTCGCGGACGACGATACCTTCCTTCTTGGCGTTCTCAGCCAGGAACGCCTCACCGGCCTTCTTGTTCTTCTCGGCCAGCCGACGAAGACGTTCGATCCTCTCCTTTTTCAGATTGGTGAAGAAGGCCATCATGATCTCGCGCTTCTCCGGCATGGTCAACGGACCATCGTCCGCCGCCAAGGCGTTCTTGATCCCGCGGAGGAACATGTCCATGTCGATCTTGTCGCCGATTTCGTCTCTCCGGAAGCTGCTGCCGATCTGGTGACCAATGCAGTAGCTGATACGCTGCTCCTCGGTTTTCAGCCCCGCGGCTATGGCTTTGGCGTACTTCTCCGGCTCCGGCTGGTCAGTGGCCGCTTCGGACTCGGTGACGTCCTTGGCCGGCTCGCTCTTCTTGCCCTGGTTGGCCGTTTCGCTCTGCGCCGCCTGCTCGGCCGTCTCGGCCTTCACCTCGGCGACGGGTTGGGCCGCCGTGGCCTTGTCGCCCTCGGTTCCGCACCCGATGGCCAGAGTCAAGGACACCGAGATTACCGCCACCGACACTGCAAGCAACTTCTTCATTCTCAAACCTCAAACCTCCTTATCCACAAACGCGCCGCATCATGTGTTTCACGATCTTACCAGCCCAAGCCGCCGCCACTTGCCGTCCGCCGTTCCGCACGGCGATTCCTCGACAAACGGGGCGTATTATAGCCGAACCGGCCCCCGGCCGCCAGCAAACCCCGTCCGGATTTCAGTCGTCGGAGGGAATCTCGACCACCTCGATTGACAGAATTCGCGGCGGGTCGACCGGGCGGTCGCGCCGCGACACGTCGATTGCCCTGTCGCCTTCGACCTCCACACGACTGATCTTGCGGGCCACCTCGAGCCCTTCGATCACGCGGCCGAAGGCTGCATACCGGCTGTCCCACACCGGGTTGCGCCGCAAACAGACGAACCATTGCGAATTGCCCGAGTTGGGATTGGCGGCCCGGGCCAGGCCCACCGTACCGGGAACAAACGGCCTGTTGGTGAACTCGCCCTTGACTGTGAACCCGGGGTTGCCGCTGCCCGTGCCCTCGGGGTCGCCGGTCTGGATCATCAGGTCGGCTATGACGCGATGGACCACAAGGTCTGTGTAGAAGCCTCGCATGGCCAGCGTGACGAAGGTCTTCACTGTCTCGGGCGTCTCGCTGGGGTAAAAGGCCAGGCGAAACTCACCCATGGTTGTCTTGACGATCGCCTGGTATGTTTTCTTGGGGTCATAGACGCGCGGCTCGCTCGTCGAGGGCGTCGCTTCCCTGGAATCTGCAACACTGATCGGCCGCAACGGCGGCTCCCACTCTTCTTCCTTCCCCCCCTCGTCGCCGTCGCCGCAACCACCCAAGCCACCCA
>JAACEH010000073.1 GCA_011682595.1 Anaerolineaceae bacterium | reverse complement strand
AGCGTGGCCCCGACGAGCGACGGCTCACCGGTCAGCCAGAAGAGGGCCAGCGTCACTTCGCACCGTTTCTGTCCCGCGCGGCGCAAGAGCCCGGCCAGGTAGTGGTCCAGATAGCGGCGGCTGGCCAGCCCGGTCTCGCCGTCGGTCGAAAGCACCCGCAGGGCCGCCTCCTTCTGGCGGGCCGCCGAGGCCAGGGCCATCAGCACGTTCGCACACGAGGTTAACTCGTCGAGCAAGGCCGCCGAGACCGGTCCTTCGGCCATCGAAGCGGCAACGGCAAGCTGCGAGGCCACCCCCCCTTCCTCGGCGGGACCGACCAGCAGCCATGTCCCGCCGGCCAGGGGCGTCCAGCGGTCAATGGGGAGCGACGGCTGCAGAAGGGCCTTGGCGATGGTTGCGGTCTCGGGCGGCGCTCCGGCCCAGGCCAGCGGGGCCTTCGGGTTCGCCAGGTCGAACAGCGACACACCGGCCAGTTCGTCCATTTCCAACAAGGCATCGGCGCCCCCGGAAGCGATTTGTTGGGAGGGCTGGCTGGCCAGACGGCCCAGTGTTCGCATGATGCGGCGGGTGGCCGAAGTCAGGGGCGGCTCTTGCGGCCTGGCGGCGCGGAGTCGCAACTCCGAGGGGCGGGATTCGGCCCGGGGCATGGGGATGGTCTGCGGCCTCTGGTGAGCGGCCACGGCGAGGGTCAACTCGTGCAGGCCGAAGGGCCAGACGAAGTAGTCGTTGGCTCCGGCTTCGGCCAGTTCGGCCATCGGCGACTCTTCTTCCGGGGGACCGAGGACGAAGACGGCCGAGCCGGCCTTGGCGTTTCGGGCGGTGGCTATGATTTCCTTGCCGCGGTAGCCGAGTCCGCCGGTGGTGGCGACAAGCGCCGTGGCGCTGCCCGCGGCGAAATCGGCCAGGGCCTCCAGCGGCGAGTCGTAAGCGGCGGCTCCCGGCAGGGCCTCGGCCACTTCGCGGCGGAGGTCTGCTTCGGGCGCCAGCAGAATGATGTCGGCGGCATCGCTACTCATCGAGAGTTCCATTCCTGGGCAACGGTTGCTCGTCGCTCTCGTCCATGTCGGCCATCAGGGCGGTAATTTCTTCCTCGGTCAGCACCTCGAGCGGCGGGCCCGGCGGGGCGACGGGTTTGGCGATCGGCCTCCGTTGCACAGTCGGCGGCGGGGGCGGCTGGGCAAGCGGCTTGGCGGTCGCAGGCGCCTCGGGTCGGACGCCCAGCAGGGCGAGCACCTCGTGGGCACGGTCGGCATCGGTGCAGACCAGGTGGGCCCCGGCCAGGTCGGCCACGGCGGCCTTGTAGGCGAAAGCGGGCCGGGCCAGGGCGATGGTCTTCAGGGCGGGCCAGCGGCGGGCGGCCATGGGGAACAGTCGCAACTCCTGGCGGTTGAAATAGTCCACCGGCAGGGTCACGGCGGCGAACCGGGCCGGGTCGCGGGCGATCATGACGACCGCCTGGTAGAGGTCGGCCGATTCGGTTACCTCGCAGCCCGCCCGGCCCAAGGCGTTGACAACGGCGTGGGCAACCGGATGGTCGGCGGGGCCGACGGCCAGGACGGCCAGTGGCGGACGAACCGGACGGATCAGCGGGGTCGCCGGTGGCCTGCGATTCGGCTGATTGAGTTCGTGGTGATCATCCATGATCGATAATCTCAGCTCCACCACCTGCACCGAAGAGGGCCTGCCAGAGGCGTGCATAGAGCGCGACTTGGCTGCGCTAAGGTTACCACGGTTTCGAGCGCATGGCAACGTGAAAGCGGACGTGAAAGTGAGCGGTGTGGCCGGGGTGGGCTTTTTCGTTTTGTGTGTCGGCTCTCGGGCGGCTATTCTAACGGCGCATGCAGGCCGTGGCAGCGGAGTTTAGACGGAGGGCAGGAGCGAATGAAGAGCAAACCCAGGCTTCGGCTTCAGACGACGACGCTGTGGGAGTATCCGTCGCAGCACTACGGGGCCGCGATGCAGGGCGACCGGGACTATCGCGGGGCGACGCCGTCGTACATCATCTGGAACCTGCTCCAGCGGTACACGCGCGAGAAGGACCTGGTGGTCGATCCGATGGCCGGCAGCGGCACTACGCTGGACGTGGCCCGGGAGTTGGGGCGGCGGGCCCTGGGGTACGACGTCCATCCGACCCGCAAGGATATTTTCAAGGTCGACGCCCGCAAGTTGCCGCTGGAGGACGGCAAGGCCGACTTCGTGTTCGTCGATCCACCGTACTCGACGCACATCGACTACGGTGACGATCCGCGGTGCATCGGCAAACTGGACTCGGCCGACCGGGCCTACTACGAAGCTATGGAACAGGTGGTCCGTGAGATTCATCGCGTGCTGAAAGATCGCCGCTACATGGCCCTCTACGTCTCGGACTCGTTCACTAAGGGCCGGCCCTTCAGCGCGATCGGTTTTGAGTTGTTCGCGATTCTGCGGAAGCACTTCAAAGCGGTCGATATCGTGGCCGTGGTCCGTCACAACGCCAAGCTCAAGCGCTCCAACTGGCACAAGGCCGCCGTCGAGGGCAACTTCTTCCTGCGGGGCTTCAACTATCTGCTGATCATGAAGAAGGAAGCCCCGGCGGCCAAACGCTCAACGGCGAAGCGCGGCAAGACAAAAGGTGGGACTCGAAAGGTCGGCAAGACCACCTCCCCGCGCAAGACGCCGGGCCGAAAGAGCGCCCAGGGATCAAAGCGGTGAAGGGTGCGGTGGCGGAGAGTGAGGGTGTGAATAATGGGGGACCGTAGGGAGTCTGCCTGAAGTGAGCGGAATGGCCGTTTGCGAGTGTTTCCCGGCGGCTTTTGCAGTTATGCGAAGAAGGGACTGGAAGAATTTTGTGGAAAGTTGCCGAAAATCGCTTTACGAACGTAAGAGTTTGAGGCACAATTTAGCGTCTTATCGCTTGTTGGCGTTTGCGTCCGCCGGGGTTTGCGAGTTGGGAGCCCGGCGACTGAGCTCCTTGGGCTTGTGAGAGGAAGCGATCGATGGCCAAGACCACTGCGGCAACGACCTACGAAGCAATTGGCGCCCGAGGCGCCGCGGTCGACCCGGACGTTGCCCTGATGCTGGCCCTGAAGCAGGGGGACGAGTCGGCCTTCGAGGAACTGGTGGCCCGCCACCAGGGGCGAGTTGTGGCCCTGGTTTATCGTTTCGTCAGCGACGAGGCGGAGGCCGAGGACCTGGCCCAGGAAGTTTTTCTGAGAGTCTACCGGACGCGCGAGCGGTACCAGCCGAAGGCGCGTTTTTCCACCTGGATATATCGCATTGCAGCCAACGTCAGCCTGAACGCCCTGCGCAGCCGCAGCCGGCGGCGCAATATCAGCGTGCCGCTGAGCTACACCGCGGAGGAGACCCAGGAAGGTCAGACCTCCTCGCACGTCGAGGACCACCGCGTCGCTCAGCCCGAGGCGCATCTGGAGCAGCAGGAACTTCGGCTGCAGGTCCGCGAGTCGGTGGACCAGTTGCCCGAGAACCAGAAGGTGGCGGTCATCCTGAACAAGTACGAGGGCATGAGCTACGACGAGATCGGGGCGGTGATGGGCTGTTCGGTGATGGCTGTCAAGAGCCTGCTGGCCCGAGCCCGCAGCAACCTCCGGGAGCGGCTGGGCCACTACGTCAGGACCGGCCGGATTCGTCGCAGCACGTCGTGACGGGAAGAATTTTTTCAGGGCAGTGGAAGTTGAGCGGCCGCCGGCAGAGGGGGCCGTTTTTTTCTGCGCCTGGCCGGCGGGTCAACGGGGAATATTCTGCGGATTCCGAGAATCCCGGCCACCCGGGCGGGGTTGAATATGGCCGTGGTGGGTTTTCCTGTCCGTTTCAGTATTCTCTGCCGAGATAGATGATTGTGGAGAAGCCGAGTCCCATCTGCAGACGCATTGCCGAGAACACGGCGGCTTACCTTGACGGTGAGTTGAAGGGCGGTGCGCGCCGGCTGATCGAGGAGCACCTGGCCGACTGCCCCGAGTGTCGGGCCCGCCTGGAGGAGTTGAAAGAGACGTGGCGTCTGCTCGATGAGCTCGAGGAGCCGATCGTCCGCAACAACTTTCGCCGCCAAGTTCTGCTTTCTGCCCGGGAGGTCCGAAAGAGCGAACAGGCCGCCCGGGCGGCCCGGGTCGGCGGCCGGCGGTCCATCCTGGCCGGCCTGGCGGCCTCGGCTGCCGCGGCGGTGTTCCTGTTCGGCCTGTACGTCTCGAGCAAACCGCTGAGCGATCTGCCCACCCCCGAGCAGAGAGAGGCCATCACTTACCTGGATTTGCTCCAGGATATCGACGCTCTGATGACCATGGATGAGGTCAAGCAGTTGCAGGAACTCGGCACGGTGATTGATCCGGAGGGAGTCGGGAGCAAGCAGGGCGGGGAGGCTTCGGGTGTCTGACCGGCGTTCCATCTTCAGCCTTTGCTTTCGCCTGGCCGTGGCGGCGACCGGCATCACGGGCCTGGTGCTGCTGCTCTTGCCGGGTATCGCCCGGGGTCTGGGCCGCCAGGGCGAGCTGGCCCCCTGGGCCCTGAGCCGCCGCGAATCGTCGGCTTTTCTGCAGGAACAGATTCTCTCGGAGGCCGGCCTGCGAGTCAGCCCCAAGCAGTTGAAGCGCAACCGCAACCAATGGGCGGCCATGTCCGAAGGCCGGCGACTCAAGATGCTCGACCGCCTGGGCCGCCTGCAGCAACTCGACTCCGGGCAACGGGCCAAGCTCGTCCGCTGGTACAAGCGGCTCCGGCAGATGCCGCCGGCGGAGCGAGAGCGCATGTGCCGCCAAGGCCAGGCCCTGGCCCGCTTCGAGGCCTCGCTCGGACGGCAGGACCTGGCCGTACTCGACGGCCTGTCCGGCCAGGCCCGGGCCCGCCACCTGGTCAAACTCTGGCAAACCCACCAGGGGCTGTGAGTGGCCCCGTCACATCACAAGTGAGAGAAGTATCAGTAGTCCCGCAGGACACCCTGGACGAGAATGTCCTCGCCGATGGGAGTGTAGGTCGGCCGCAGAATCGTGACCGCCTGGCTCATCAGGTCCAGTCCGTCGGGACCCGGCGCGGCGTGGGTGGGCGGGCCGCCGATTAGTTTCGGGGCAATGAAGACGGCCAGGCTGTCGACCTGGTCCTGTCGAAAGAACGACGAGAGCACCAGTCGGCCGCCTTCGACCAGGAGGTTGGTCATGTCGCGGCGGCCCAGTTCGTCGAGCAGTTCCGCCAGGCGGAGGCCGTCCTCGTCGCCGGGCAGTTGAATCACCGTAGCTCCGCGCTCGGCGAGTCTGGCGGCCCGCTGGCCGTCGGCCGGCCGGCGGGTGAAAACAAGCACCGCTGCCTGGCCCGCGGTTTCCAGCAATTTCGATTCCGGCGGCATCTCCAGGCGCTCATCGAGCACGATTCGCACCGGGCGACGGCCGTAGTCTGTCGCTTGGTCCTCGAGGCGAACCGTCAGCAGCGGGTCGTCGTGGATGACCGTGCCGCAACCGACGAGTATGCCGTCGACGCGGCTGCGCAGCGAGTGGACCCAGCGGCGGCTCTGCCGGTCGGAGATCCATTTTGAGTCGCCGCCGGGGGCGGCCAGGCGGCCGTCGAGCGTCATGGCCCACTTGGCGATGACGTACGGTCGGCCGGTCTCCTGCCGCTTGATAAAGGGAGCGTTGAGCCGGCGGGCCTGAGTCTCGAGCAGGCCGACCTGCACGTCGAGACCCGCTTCCTGCAACCGTCGGCATCCGCGGCCGCGGACCTTGGCGAATGGGTCTTCCATGGCGGCCACCACGCGGCCGACGCCGGCGGCTAGGATGGCCTCGCTGCAGGGGGGGGTCTTGCCCTGGTGGCAGCAGGGTTCGAGAGTGACGTAGAGCGTTGCCCCGCGGGCCTTGTCGCCGGCCTCGGTCAGGACCAGGGCCTCGGCATGAGGCTCTCCGAAACGGCGATGGTGGCCCTGGGCGATTATTTGCCGGCCGTCGGCCAGGACGGCGCCGACCATGGGGTTGGGTTCGACGCGGCCGAGGCCGCAGCGGGCCAGTTCCAGCGCCCGGGCCATGTGCTGGTGATCGATTTGTGAGAAGGCCGGTTCTGCCACTAAAGGTTTCTCCAGCCGGAGGCGGCGACGGGCTACTTGCTCTCGGCTTTCTCGGCCGTCTGCCGGCGGCGCTGGTGGATCATGGCCCCGATCCAGACGACGAACAGGCCGACCACACCGATGCTGATAAAGATGTCGGCCACGTTGAAGACGTAGGGCCAGAAGTACCCGGTGTCGCCGCTCCAGAACGGCCAGTCGGCGCGAATAGTGAACCGCAGGGAGTCGCGGACGTGTTCGTACTTGAGGCGGTCGTACAGGTTGCCCAGGGCTCCGGCGAGAATCATCGCCAGAAACGACTGCAGCCAGTACTGCCGCTTGCGGCTGTCGGCGAAAAGCCAGGTCAGCAGTCCGATGGCCCCGAGGGTGAAGATGATTAAGAAAGTGATCCGGCCTTGGCCCATGCCGAAAACCATGCCGGGGTTCTTCTGCCAGATGAATTCGAGGCCGGGAAAGTAGCGTTGGAAATCCAGCAGACGCTCGGCCGACCAGCGGGTCGGCGAAGCGGGATTGACCGCACCCTCCGCCCACGCCTTGCTCAGCAGATCGGCGGCGGTTCCCAGTGCGATGATGGCAAGAAAGCGGATCCAGGCCGCAGGCGACCTTAGAGCAGCCCCTTCTCTTCTTTTCTTTTGCATTCTATGCAGTACTTGGCGTGTGGTTTAGCCCTCAAGCGGGCGACCGGAATCTTTTTGTCGCAGCCTTCGCACTTGCCGTAGCTGCGATTCTCAATCCGCTTGAGCGCCTCGTCGATCTCGCGAAGCGTCACTTCCTCGTTCTGGATCAACCCGAGCGCGAACTCCTGTTCGTAATTGTCCGATCCGATGTCCGCCATGTGAATGGGCATGTTCGACAGGTCGCCCGTGGCCTCCTGCCGGTTCTTTCGCAATGCCTCATTCTGCAATGTCGTGACATCCCCACTGAGCAGATCCCTCTTCAACAGAAGGATCTTGCGGAACCGAGCCAATTCTTCTTTGCGCACCTTGGATACTCCTTAGACGTAGCGCCGATGCCACCAGCAAACCAAATACTATACTCCATCGACCCCTGTGATGTCAAGTGTCGCCGCAAGCCGTGTCGTAGCAAAGCCGTGTCGCCGCAAGCCGCGTTCGCACAGCAGGCCCGTCAGGGGTGCACGTCACGTTTGTAGGTGAATTTTTCATGCGGCGGGTGGCATGGGCCGCTTGTCAGCCCATGTCGTGGAATTCCGATGGATCATGGCCACGCAAGCGTGGACCATGCCACCCGTCCTCGCGGGCACGCCATGGCGTTGCCCCCTACGAGAAAACAGATCCTCGGCCGGCCGTCAGTTGCGGAGCTGGTCTTCGAGGGCTTCGACGATTTCCGAGGCCGTGACCTGGCGCTCGATGGAACCGTCGTTGAAGGCGACCGTCTGGCCGCCGGCGGCGACCATCTGCTCGGTGCGCTTGCAGGCCGCGATGACGGTGGTGTGGTTCTTGCCGCCCATCAGCCGCCCGATGTCGGGGAAACTGAGCGTGGTCATGCGGCGGGCCAGGCACATGGCGAACTGTCGGGGCAGGGTGATAGTACGGGTGCGCCTGGGCCCGAGAATGTCGCTGCCCGGCACGCCAAAGAAACGAGCCACGGTCTCGACAATCGTCTCCATGTTCAAGGCCGACCGGCCGGCCCGGATCAGTCCGGCCAGTGCCTCGCGGGCCAGCGGCAACGAGACCGGCCGATGGTCCAACGTGGCGTAGGCGACCACGCGAACCATGGCCCCCTCAAGTTCGCGGACGCTGGCCGTAACTTCCGTGGCGATGTATTCCAGCACGTCGTCCGGAAAACTGTGACCGGCCTGCTGGGCCTTGCGGCTGAGGATGTGCATCCGCGTGGCCCGGTCGGGCGGGTTCAGGTGAGCGACCATTCCGGAGACGAAGCGGCTGATCAGGTTCTCCTGGATGCAACTGAGCAGCTTGGGGTGACAGTCCGAGGCCATGACCACCTGGCGGCCCGAGATGTCGAAGGCATTGAAGGTGTGCAGAAACTCCTCCTGGGTGGCCCGCTTGTTGGCCAGGAAATGAATGTCGTCGATCACCAGGGCGTCCAGCCCGCGGAAGCGGTGCCTGAAAGCGTCGAGGCTGCGGGTCTTTATGCCCATTATGTAGCGATTGGTGAACTCCTCGGCGGTGATGTAAAGAACCCGGGCCCGGGCGATCTTGCGGCGAATCTCGTGCACCACGCCCTGCAGCAGATGGGTCTTGCCCAGCCCGCAGGGGCCGTGAATGAACAGCGGGTTAAACGACCGCCCGGGCCGGGCCACCACCTCGCGAGCGGCGGCATAGGCTACGCGGTTGCAGTCGCCGACCACGAATCGGTCGAGGGTCAGCAGGGGCCGGTTGCCGTGGCCGGAGGACTGGGCCTTTTCGGCCGCGGCGGCTGCGGGTCGCGCCCGGTCGGGGGAGGGCTTGTTGGTGCTGCTCTCCAGAAATTCCTCGCTCTGGTCGAGCTGCTGTTGGCGACGTTCGCGGAACAACTGCGGGTCGATGTGGAAGCGGACCGGCACCTCGGCTCCGGCCCTCTGGCTGGCGATTTCGGCCAGGACCTTCGAATAGCGGGCCTCGATGTAATCGGACACAAAGAGGTTCGGCACGCCGACCGTCAGCTCCTTGTCGTCGAGCGTGAAGTGGGCAGCATTCTTGAACCAGACGTTGAAACTCGTGGTTCCGACCTGCTGCCGCACGTCGTTGAGAATGTCGGTGATAACTTGCTGCTGGACCTGGGTCACTGAGGTCTCCGGAGCTTTCTCGATCCCCTTGGCCACGGACAAGTCTCAGGCGGGATAATCGAAATCATCAACTGGCGGCAGAAATGAACTTGCCGCACAGATTGTCAAAGTAGTGCAACCACCGAAGAGATATACAGCGTCAGCGAGGAAGGTTCAACCCGAAAAAAAGTGTGAAGGCCAAGACGCGCAAAACCGCCTCGGCGAACTTCCCATGGCGTCGCTGTTTAGCATCGAGTGCCCCGCGAAAAAAATTGTTTTCCCCAAGGCCCGACCCCCATGTGGACAAAGTGTGTGTAACTTGCCGCCGCCGGAGGGCCGGCTACCGCTCTTGGCGCGGAAGGTAGTAAACATGGCGGCTGCCCACCCGGCGCATTCCCACTTCTTCATAGAGTTTGCGGGCCGGCGTGTTCCTGGAATCGACAGCCACGGTCAGAACGTCGCCGCCCAGTTCGCTCGTTTTGCCGATGGCCTGTCCGACCAGGGCTCGGCCAAGTCCCGTGCCGCGATGCTCCGGCACGACGCCCATGTAGACAAGGGAACAGGCCGACCGGCCGACGGCGCGATTCACAAGAACCAGTCCGGCGGCCTCCCCGTCACGGCGGGCCAGCAGCCAACCTTGCGGCGTGAAGTGTCCGCTGCTGCGGTGGCCGGCCAGGGCGTCGGCGGCGCTGCGCAGCCGGTCCAGTTGCGGGCAGTCCAGGCTGCCTTCGTAAGTCCTTTCTATGACCTGAGTAAAGTCTTTCTCGCCGCCGCTGCGGAAGGTCTCCCAGGTCCAGGCCTCGGCCTGGTGAGGCTGAAGGCCGCCCACCGGCATCTCAAGGTACTCAAGCAGGGCCAGGTGGCGAAATCCCGCCTCGATGAAGAGCTTGCCCGAGGGCTGTTCGGGCGAATCGTCCAGAAGCGTCTGAACCAGCAGGGCCCCGGCCTCCCGGCAGGCCCGGCCGGCCAGGAGAATCATCTCCCTTATGGCGAAGGCCGCCCGGTGATCGGGCAGGGGACACCGGCGGTCAAGTTCCGGCTGCAACACGGTCGCGCTGCGTCCGGGCGAGAGGATGTACAGACACGAGCCGCGTACAGAGCCATCATCAAGAGCGACGATCTGGCGGCGGAAGTCGATGCCCAACCGCTGCGGGGCCCTCTCGATGGCCTTGCGGGCCTGCCTGCTTGCCTCGGGCAACCCCGGATAGACCAGGCGGGCCGCGGCAACCAGTTCCCCGTCGTTGACCTGTCGAATCTCCATCCGGCCTGGTCCCCTGATTGACTTGCCGCCCGGCCGGCGATGTTATATCATCATTGGGTATCCCGCGAACGGAAAATCACAATCAACTGCGACGAGAGGACTTGACCTTGAGCGATAGCGCCGAGGCCTCAGCCTCTCAGGGCTTGGCCTTTGTACACTCCGGCCAGTTCGTCCAGGGTCATCGCTTTGACCGTTGGTTCGGCGACCTTGGGAATCCTGGCCAGGAAAGCGTCAACCTCCTGCTTCGTCACCAAGAAGCCGACCTCGATTTCCGAGTGATGCACGTTGTCCTTGCCAACGTGGCACAGCAAGCCGTGCCGGGCGGCATAGGTCCAGCCGAAGAACGTGCTGCCGACCTCCAGGCCCGACACGCCGTCGCGCGGGTTCTTCCAGAACTGAAAGGCCCGCTGGTTGGCGTGGAAATGGGCGACGTTGTACTGCACGTAGGCCGCCGACTCGCCGTCGGGGGCGACCAGGGCGGCCCGCACCTCGCCGGAGGCGTCCGGTTCGACAGCCATGATATAGCACTTCTCAAAATTCTCCTCACGCACCGCGGCGGCCGACTCGGCGGCGGGCGGCCATCTGGCCGAACCTTCCCCCACCCGCTCGAAGGTCCGGTAGCGGGCCATGTCCACTTCGGCGATGCCGTCGGGGCGGGGCGCCACCAGGAGCTCGCTGCTGGCCAGCCGTGTGCCCTCGACGATCGGGAAATTCGGATGGTACAGCCACATGTAGTCGCCGGCGATGGCGCCTCGCAGGTCGTCCATGACCCGAAAGGCCCGCCTGCCCGGCACCGGCTCGACCGTCCGCTCGACGATGATACCCGGCCCGGTGACCATGCGGCGGCAATCAATCTCGCCCCGCAGGCCTCCTGTCTCGGTGCGGCTCCAGCGGCGGGCCGGTGTCTGGGAGAACGTGCCGTGCAGCGGCAGAGGGGCTTCCGGCGGCCCGGCGTTCTCCAGGCCGGCGGTGAAGAAGCCCTCGATGCTCTTGACGGGGCCCAGTCCGGCCGCGTTGTAGGACAGGCGCGAGCGGTGACCGGCCGGGTTGCGATACATCACCGGCCGCCCGCCGATCAGCACGTCGAGGACCTCCAGCCCGCGCTCGGGTACGACGTAGACTTCCATGTCGTCGGTCGGTCGCAGCACCGCGCCCTCGACTCGGTCGGGGTTGAATCCTTTGAGCAGCGAGAGTTCGTTGTCCGCCATTGCCGTGCTCCTGATTATTTTGCGATCTGTCCGTCGGGTAATGATGCATACCGGATGCAGAGATAGGAGCACGGCCTGCCGTGCCCGCGAAAAGATTGGCCTTAGACGGACACGCCCGCGCCGTGTCCCTACGTTTACAGACAAGCAATAAAAAAAACCTGCAGGCAGGCCATAAGCCGAATCCTGTTGACGGCCTGATACTCTCAAACCGCCCGGCAGCCATTTATCTGGGCCCGACGATTGCTCATCGGGCTCGAGCGGCCTACCCGGAGCCTATTTCGCCCGGAGGCGAAGCGGGGCGGGGCGGCCCCTTACTCCCAATTTGGCCTTGCTCCCGGTGGGGTTTGCCGTGCCGGCCCTGTCGCCAGGACCGCGGTGAG
>JAACEH010000072.1 GCA_011682595.1 Anaerolineaceae bacterium | reverse complement strand
GGCTTTCGATGAACAGGAAGAGCGGATCGACGGTTTCGTCGAGCGCGAGTACGTCAGGGCCTATGTCATCGTCGCGACGGTGGAAAACCTGGTCAAAACCGGCAAGTACGACGGCCTTGCGGTGGTGGCGGCTCCTTATTACGAGTGGATCATCGAGGTCGGCCAGGTCGAGACCATCGAGGGTAAGCCACCCGTCCGACCGGACGGCAAGATCGCCTTTGCCGTTCGCGACGTGAAGGCGGAGTTCGCCTCAGCCGGCGGCGGCGAGCAGGCGGCCAAGGGGCAGCGCTTCAAGTTTACCATACTCGAGCGGCGAACCTTCGCCGGCGACCCCAAGGACCGGGTCTTCATCATTCAGCCGTTGATCTGATCGCCGCGGCGTTGTACTCCCAGAAGGAAACCGGGTTCCGCCACAAGCGCTGCTGGCCGACGGTCAGGCCGCCCAGCAGGAACAGGAGGACACCGGCTGCAAGGCCGACCATCTTGCGGCGGGAGGGGGGGGGCGGTCCGCGGTTCGGTCGAGTCATGCCTGGAGGTTCTTTTTATTTTTGGGCCGGATTTCACGATTGCACTATACCAAGGGGCCTGCGGCGGGGCAACTGCATGCGGCGCGGATGGCCAGGGCGGTCCAGGGCGGTCCGGAAAATCGGCTTGACGGGGCGGACCTTTCGCTGTATAGTTTGGCCGTTGGTGACAAGTCAATAGTGCGTGCTTCATCAAGAGTGGCTGAGGGACGGGCCCTGCGACGCCACAGCAACCGGTTTGTCGGCGGATGTATTATTGTTGTCCGCCGCGGACGTCAGGTGCTAAATCCCGCCCCCCGTGCGGGGGAAAGATGAGGGATCGGCTGGAAATGGATTTTCTATAGCCTCTTCCTCATCGGGAAGAGGTTTTTTTTGTGACTGTGAATTCCGATGGGTGTGGCAGAATTGCACCTTGGGAAAACCCGCGCCGACAAATTTTCAGGTTCAGGAGAGGAGACTCAGCGAATGACCGAGCAAAATACAGAACGAGGTTTTGCGACACGGTGCCTGCACGCCGGGTACGAGCAGGCCGAACCGACGACCGGCGCCCGGGCGGTGCCGATCTACCAGACCACGAGCTACTGCTTCAAGGACACCGGCCATGCGGCCCGGCTCTTTGCCCTGCAGGAGTTCGGCAACATTTACACGCGGTTGATGAACCCGACCAACGGCGTGCTGGAAGAGCGCATAGCCAGCCTCGAGGGCGGCACTGCGGCCCTGGCCTTCGCCAGTGGCATGGGAGCCATCACTTCGGCCCTGCTCGGCGTGTTGAAACAGGGCGACGAGATTGTTTCGTCCACGCGCCTTTATGGCGGGACGGTCACGCTTTTCACGCACGAGCTGCCGCGCTACGGCATCACCGTCAATTGGGTAGACAGCGACGACCCGGCCGAGTTCGCCAAGGCCGTCACGCCGCAGACCAAGGTGCTGTTCGTCGAGACGATCGGCAACCCGGCCCTGAACGTGGCCGACTTCGAGGGGCTGTCCAAGGTGGCCAACGAGCACCAGTTGCTCTTCATGGTCGACAACACTGCGGCCACCCCCGCCCTGTGCCGGCCGATCGAGCACGGCGTGCACGTCGTGGTCCACAGCCTGACCAAGTACCTGGGCGGCCACGGCAACAGCATCGGCGGCCTGGTGGTCGATGGCGGCAACTATCCGTGGGACAACGGACGCTTCCCCGACCTGACCGAGCCCGACGTGAGTTATCACGGCGTCGAGTTCTTCAAGACCTTCGGCAATATCGCTTACGCGCTCAAGTTGCGGACCGGTCCCTTGCGGAACCTCGGGGCCTGCCTCAGTCCGTTCAACGCTTTTCTGATTATTCAAGGCGTCGAGACGTTGCCCCTGCGAATGGAGCGGCATGCCGCCAACGCCCAGGCGGTGGCCGACTTCCTGGTCGGGCACAAGAAGATCGAGAAGGTTTACTTCCCGGGCCTGAAGGAACACCCGACACGGGCCCTGGCCGAGAAGTACTTATCGGGCGGCTTCGGCGGCCTGGTGGGCTTTGAGATCAGCGGCGGCGTCGAGGCCGGTAAGCGGTTCATCGAGTCGCTCGAGGTCTTCAGCCACCTGGCCAACATCGGCGACGCCAAGAGCCTGGCCATTCATCCGGCCTCGACGACGCACCAGCAGCTCAGCAAGGACGAGTTGCTGGCCGCCGGGGTGACGCCGAACTTCGTTCGTCTGAGCATCGGCATCGAGTCGCTGGACGACATCATCGCCGACCTGGAGCAGGCCCTGGCCAAGGCCTAGCCCAGACAGTTGCGGGGCGCCATGGTCTGGCGCAGCCAGGCCATGACCCCGATTCTATCGGGGGGAGATGATCACGGCCTGACCTTTGGTCAGACCGTGGCACCCACCTTAGTCGATAAGCAGCGCAACCGTTGGAGCAAAGAGGCGATGTCGATCGACGACGACGTTGAAATCAGGGGCGAAAGCGTCGGCATCGTGAAGCCGCAGAGTTTTACCTTTGCCGAGCCGCCCAACCAGATGCAGCTCGAGAGCGGGCAGAAGCTGGGCCCGGTGACGCTGACCTACGAGACCTGCGGGCGGCTCAACGAGGCTCGCAACAACGCGGTGCTGGTGGTCCACGCCCTGACCGGCGACGCCCACGTGGCGGGTTACCACTCGGCCGAGGATCGCAAGCCGGGCTGGTGGGACATCATGATCGGCCCCGACAAGCCGATCGACACGAACCGTTACTTCGTCATCTGCTCGAACATCATCGGCGGCTGCAAGGGCTCGACCGGGCCGTCCTCCACGAACCCGGCCACGGGCCGGCCCTACGCCATGGACTTCCCCGTGGTGACGATTAACGACATGGTGCGGGCCCAGGCGGAGCTGGTGACGCACCTGGGCATCGAGCGGCTGATGAGCATCGCCGGCGGCAGCATGGGCGGCATGCAGGTTCTGGAGTGGCCCCTGGCCTTCCCGGAGCGTGTGGCCAGCATCATTCCGATCGCCACGGCCCAGCGTCAGAGCGCCCAGAACATCGCCCTGGACGAGGTCGGCCGCCAGGCGATCATGAAGGACCCGAACTGGAAGGAGGGCCGTTATTACGGCGGCGAAGCGCCGACGGCCGGGCTGTCGATCGCCCGGATGATCGCCCACATCACCTACCTGAGCGAACACTCGATGCGCGACAAGTTTGGCCGCCGGCTGCAGGAGAAGGAGGGCTACGGCTATGATTTCAGCACCGAGTTTCAGGTCGAGAGTTACCTGAAGTACCAGGGCGACGCGTTCATCAAGCGCTTCGACGCCAACAGCTACCTGTACATCAGCAAGGCCATGGACTACTACGATCCGGCCACCAGGTACGGCGGCGGGTCGCTTCTGGCGGCCTTCGAGCGAATCCGTCCGGACACCCGGGCCCTGGTGATCAGCTTCACCAGCGACTGGCTTTACCCGACGGTCGAAGCCAAGGAGATCGTCCGGGCCCTGAAGGGCAACGGCATCCCGGCCGCCTTTCTGGAGGTTCCGTCGACCTACGGGCACGACTCCTTCCTGCTGCCGAACGAGCAGATGGAGGCGGCCATTCGCGGCTTCCTGGCCTCGGTGGCGAAAGGACTCACCCGATGACCACCGGCAAGCGGCGCCGCCGCGTCGACTACGAACTGATCGAAGAGATGATCGCCCCGGACAGCCGCGTGCTCGACCTGGGCTGCGGCGACGGCCGGCTGCTGGAGGAACTGGTCGAGAAAAGGAACGTCGTGGCTCGCGGCGTGGAGATCAACGAAGACCGGGTCATCGAGTGTGTCGGCCGCGGACTGGCCGTCTTCCACGGCGACATGCTCGAAGGGCTGAGCTACTACGGCGACCAGGCTTTCGACACGGTCATCCTCAGCCAGACCCTGCAGCAGGCGCTCAAACCGAGGAAGGTCGTCCGCGAGATGCTCCGCGTCGGCCGACAGGCCATCATCAGTTTCCCGAACTTCGGCCACTGGTCGATCCGGCTGCAACTGCTGCTGGGTGGCCGCATGCCGCGGACACGAAACCTGCCCTACCAGTGGTACGACACGCCGAACGTCCGTCTGTTGACGGTCAAGGACTTTCGCCGCTTCGTGGCCAAGGAGAAAGTCCGCGTGCTGAGCGAGATTTTTCTTTCGATCCACGGCCACCGTATGCGGCCGCTGTGTGAGAACCTCCGCGCCGCAACGGCCATCTTCCTCATCGAAAAATTGCAATCGTAGTGCTCTGTCGAACCAGAAAATGGCGGGCGGCATGAACTACGTGATTTCGCCACTGCTCAGCGGTACTTGTCGAAGAAGTCGAGGACCAGCTTGACGTACTGGGAGGCATGTTCGCGGAGCGCGTGGTCGCGGTCCGGATAGAGGTACAGTTCGTACTCGTATCCCAGCCGCTTCAGTTCTGCGGCGACGCGGCGGGTCTTCTCCGGATCTACCGTGGTGTCCTTCTCGCCGTGAGCCAGCAGGACCGGGGTGCCCTTGAGGTGCTTTGCCCACTTGGGGTCGGTCACGCCGCTGATGCAGGCAATGGCCCGGAACTTCCCGGGATGCCGGGCCGCAAGTTCGTAGCTGGCGTAACCGCCGCGCGAATGGCCGGCCAGAAAAATCCTCCGCCGGTCAACTTTCGGATACTCGCGGTCGACCAGCGCGGTCAGCAACTCGAACAGCTTCTCGTATGTTTCATCCTCGGGCCAGCGCCGCGGGGCGATCATCAGGTAGCCGCGCTCCTGCAGGGCCTTCAGGGCTACGCCGTCGCCCATGTCCGGCCAGATGTCTTCGGTTTCGCCGCCGCCGTGAATCATGACCACCAGCGGAATCTTCTCTGCCTTGGCGTAGCCGCTCGGCACAAAGACGCGATAGGGCATTATCTTGCCGTCAATTAACATCGCTCGGCGGAGGTCGCCCGTGCGGCCCGCGTAGGGGGCTTGGCCGGCCTCCAGCCGCTGCATCGTCTCGTCGTACTGATCAATCACCCGACGCGTGTTGCGGACAATCGTTTCGATGTCGTAGGTGTAGTCCGACAGCAGCTGGCGATTGTGTTTCAGGTAGCCGATCGCGTGCTGGAAGTCGGCCAGGCACTGCCCGGCCGCCGCGGCGCCCGGCGCGGCAAGTCGCTGCTTGTAGCGCTCCAGCTTCTCCAGCGACGCGTCCAGATCGGTCAGCAACCGGTGGCCGAACATCACCACCGATGTTTCCAGCTTGCCCTGGGGATGTTCGGCCGACAGCAACAGGGTGTACACACCGTCATCCACGGCGGGAACCGTGAAACCGACCGTGCGGATGCCGTTGTCGTGCCGGCTGTCGTGACCGTTAGGTTTCAACTCAACCCGCTCGCCCGGCGCCAGGCTGCCCCGCGGCAGCTTAGTTGCCGCCGGAGGATCCCTCAGACCCTCCACCGCGGCGGCGACCTTCAACTTGCGGCCGTCAAAGCAGCGGCCCACGACGTTCAGCGGCCGGCCGGACACCTGGTTTATCACGGCGTCGCCCCTCTGGAGGCCGAACCAGCCCCGGTCGGTGCAACGAATGCGACCCAGGTCCGTGGTCTCCTCGGCCGACACAACAAGGGTAGAAGGGCAGATCCAGAAACCGTCCAGGACCACCTTGGCAAACCGATTTGCCGGGCTGAGGCGAAGCGTCCAGGCCCCCTCCGACAGGTCGTCCAGGGCGACGCGCTTGAGACGCCAGTGGTCGGGCTTGCGGCCCCAGCCGCCGGTGTCGCCGAAGGCAACCTCTCGGCGAATCGTCTTTCCGTTGCCCCGCAACTCCACGCTGAACTGTCCCGGTGGAATCTGTTCGCCCCACGGCAGACGAGCGAAACGGAACACCACTTGCGCGTCGGCAACAGGTTCGCTGATCGTCAACGAGTATTCAATACTTTCGCCCGGCTCGTCAATTCGCTCGGGGTTGAGCGTAATACCGTTTGAGGCCGGCGCCCTGCGCCAAGGAAAACGATGGTTGCGGGCCACCGGATTATCGTAGTCCTCGGCCTCTTGCCAGATTGTCGCCGTGGTCGGCTGGTTCACCGGGTCCGCAACAGGGCCTTGGCGCCTGAACCAGACAACTACGGCCGCCAGGATTATCAGCACAATAAGACCGGCCCATTTCAACGGCTCTTTTTTCAGCACAGGGAATATCCCTTTCACGCCGGGTCGAGGTCGGCCATCGCTCGCCGAATCGCAGCGCACATTATTGTTGCCGTCGCCACAAGCACAAGACAAAAAAAGCAAGCGGCGCGCTGCCAGCGATAGCGCGCCGCTGCCCGGGGTCCGTCAACTCTCGGCCCGGCCGTTGTCATTCGACAACGGGCCGATCGGCCGGATCGGCCTTTTTCTTCGGTGACTTCTCCTGTAAGGCCTTCTTGAGAAACTCGCCGCTGGCCTTGTGCCGCCGCTCGAAGGTCAGCCCGGCCCGCTTGGCCAGCAGGTAGGTCGGCACTCCTGAAATACCACCCCAACCCGCCGCCGTCTCGCCAACCAGCTTGCCCCAAAGTTCCATGATCGTCGGGTCGAACCGGGCCAGGCCCGTCAACACCGTGCAGTTGACGTACTTCGAATTGAACCAGCCCATGGCCCGGTACTTGGGATTGTCCTTATCGCCGTTCCAGATCTCTTTCAGGAGCGTGCGGCAGTGCATCTCGATGTCGTTGCGGTCAAAGACCAATCCATGGTCGTACGCGGCGGCCACGAAGTTGGTGTCGCTGACGGCATAGCTGCGATGCTCCAGGCTGGTCCAGTGCTTGCTGGCGCCCTTTTCGTTGTAGTCCCAGCGTCCCGCGGCGTCCCAGTAGTGCCAGATGTAGCGGTCGTCCTTGACCTTCAGGAATTTCCGCCACCTGCGGGCCAGCTTGGCGGCCTTGTCCAGGTAGTCGGCCCGCCGCTGGGGACTCGGCGTCACACGAGAGGCCACCAGCAACATCATCCCCACATGCGCGTTCTTGTTGTGCGGCAACGTGATGCCCTCGATGTAAGTGCCGCAATTCATGTGCGTCTCGGCCCAGCGGCCCGCCTCGGCCCACTTGGTGATCAGGACCGGGTCGATCCTTTTCAGATATTCCTCGGCCTTCTTCCTGTACTCACTCGGCATCTTCTGGTCGGTCTGGGCCAGCTCGACGAACTCCAGGATCGGTTCCAGGATCAGCGCCTCGCCGGTAATCGAATGGCCCCAACCGGGGTAGGCCTTGCCGCTGGGGTCGCCCTTGATGGGCTCGACCTTCAAACGCGACATCAGGATGTCGATGTGCTCGCACAGGGGCTTCAGCCACTTGGGGTCACGGCTCCAGGCATAGCCGCGGACCAGGCCCCGCAGCATCGGCGCTTCATGCCAACCGATCGACTCGTCCCACTTCTCCTTGTGAGCCGTCCACCCGGCCAGGTGCTTGGGTATGGCCTCGGCCCACTTGGCGTACAGTTCCTTTTCTTCGTCGGATTTGCCGAGCGCACCGGGGCTTGCGATCTGCTGCCGTCGCGTTTCTCCCGATCAACAGCGGCACAGCGGCCACCGCCACCACAATAACAATCGTCCAGGCTGCCAAGAAATCATGCCGTCTCACTGTCAGGCCCTCCTTCTGTAAAGAGAATCACTGGAAGCCACCTACCGGGGCATTTTAACCCCGCGAACCTGTCGGGGACCGGAAAATAGTTCGCGTCGCTAAAATAAGCGCCACAATGATGTGTGCCCGCGGCGGGGCTTGCCCGCCGTGGCGAGAGCCATGGAGCCTTCACCACGGCCGGGCAAGACCGGCCGTGCCACAGGGCAAGAAAGTTATCCGGCCCCGCCCCCCCGGCCGGGAAACTGTTGATTCGCCGCCCGATTCGGTTACATTCTTATGGTGGTCGGCCGGAACGTTGCGGGGGGTCGGCCGGGTACGCCGCCAATGGGCTGAAGAGGCGAACTATTGGGAGAACAACCTGCGATGAAGTGTCCGAATTGTAGCCAGGAGATGCAGACCCGCGAGCTGGAGCAGGCCGAGATCGACGAGTGCCCGCAGTGCAAGGGCGTCTGGTTCGCTCACGACGAGCTGCGCAAGGCCAAGGACGAGGCCGATCCGAGCCTCGCCTGGCGGGACTTCGACCTCTGGAAGCAGGCGGACAGTTTCCGCATTTCACCGCGGCCGCGAAAGTGCCCCAGGTGCGACCTCAACATGGCCACGGTCGATTACGCCGAGACCGGCCTGGCCGTCGATTGCTGCGCCGCGTGCAAAGGCGTCTGGCTGGACGCCGGCGAGTTTGCGAAAATCATCGCCGCCCTGGAACAGGACCTCGACGCCATGGCCACCAGGGATTACCTCAAGGCCAGCTTCGAGGAAGCCAAGGAAATTATCACCGGAAGCGAAGGCCTGGTCAGCGAGTGGCGCGACCTGATGACCGTGTTGCGACTGCTGGAGTGCCGCTTCTTCGCCGAGCACCCGAAGTTGCAGCAGAGAATACAGGTCGCCCA
>JAACEH010000071.1 GCA_011682595.1 Anaerolineaceae bacterium | reverse complement strand
CCTGGTGCGAGAAGGCAACCGGGCGAGATCCAGAGCCTTGTATGACCAGGCCGAGGCCTTGGGAAACCAGGGAAAGACCGACGAGGCCATCGGGATGTTGGACCAGGCCCTGGTGCTTTGGGCGGGCAACAAGGAGGCAAGCATGCTCAGGGCTCGCCTGAAGAACAAGGGCGAGTATGAAGCGCACATCCGGAAGGCTCGCCAATTGAAGGGAGAGAAGAAGTACAAGGAAGCCGTTATTGAGTTCGAGATGGCCAAGGATCTGCAGGGAGATCCGGAGCGGAGGAGCCAGATAGACAATGAGATCATCCGCTGCAAGAGAGACGACCTGCTGACCCGGGCTGCAGTTCTGGAGTCGAAGAGAGATTGGCAAGGGGCCCTGCCGCTTCTGCTGGAAGCCGAGAAGATCAGCGGGTCGTCCAGGGATCTGAAGTACCGAATCCAGAAATGTCAGCGGCGGATTCCTTTCGAGGACGAACTCAACCGCGGAAAGGAACACCTCGCCAAGAAACAGTACCGGGAGGCGCGGAGGGCTTTCGGTAATGCTCAGAAACTGCTTGATAATGCAGAGGTGCGCCGGTTTCTCAAGGACGTCGAGTATGAAGAGAAAATCGAGCAGGGCAAGGCGGCTTTCAAGGCCGGCCGATTTGGAGAGGCTCGAGGACATTTCCTGATCGCTCAGCGGGCCAAGGCGACCGAGGAGGTCAAGAAGTTGATCGAGCAGTGCGATGAGAAACTCGGAGGATAGCTCCGATTGCGAGGCCCCGAAAGGACGGGTGAGCCATGTTGGGCAAGACCAGAGAAATAGTTCGGCGGTTTCATCGCGACCAGGGCGGGCAGGCCATCTTTATCGGCGTGCTCTACTTCATTCTGCTGGCCGCCCTGGTCTTCCTGGTGCTGAACTCCGGCGACAAAACCAATAACAAGACGGCCATGCAGAACGCCGCCGATGCCACCGCCTATACGGGGGCGTCCTGGTACAGCCGCGGGCTTAACACCATCAGCATGTGCAACGTCACCCAGACGCAGATCATGTCGGTCATCGTGTTGCTGGATTCCCTGGAGACGACCGTTCCGGTGGCCAAGGACATTATCGATTCTCTGGTGAGCGACCTGGCCAACTCGGCCCACGGCAGCGACGTTCAGAACCACCCGAACCTGAAGGACTGGGCCGTGGTGGGCAACGCCCTGGTCGAGCAGCAGATGCTCAACCGCCTGAACACCATGATCAGCCGCATCCCGATGGAAGAGTACTGCGCCTACGACGACGGCGTGCTCTGGCAGAGTTGTTTCGTCCTGAACGAGTTGGCTACGCAGGTGGCCATGATCACGCCGGAGATGGCCCAGCGCGAGGCGATCAATGTCGGCAAGGAGAACAACGCCAAGGTGGCTTTCGTTCTACCGTTCTACCCGGAACTGCCGATCGAGGAGATCGACAACTCGGGTCGCAGCTTCATCAATTTCAAGGAGCCCATGAGGAATGCCCGCCACCCGAAACGTCGCGACCGCCGCGGGCGACGCATCCAGTTGCGCGGCTATTGGAACCTGCAGCACTACCGCAGCCAGCGGGGGGGCAACAGGGGGCCGTTCCTCTATATGCGCGAGCCGTTTACCGATCCGAGCCCCATGGGGCTGTTCGAACTCAGCCGCCTGTCGGTGCTCATGAAGACCGTCAGCGACAGGAAATTCGAGATGCTGTTCGGTAACGCCGACCCGCGGGTCTGCCTGACCAGCCGCATCGAGGATTACGACGAGTTGCTTGATTTCGTGGCCGCCAATGGCCGGTCGGCCGTGGTCAAGACCTACTGGTCGATCCAGTCGTTCAGGAGCCGCAACGAGTACGGCACCTCTTCATTCCTGACCACCACCAACCTGCGGGACCCGCAGTACCCGCGCGAGCGGCTGCGGGATTTCAAGGGCTTCCGCCAGGCCCCGGCCGGCTACACGCGGGCAACCACCCAGGGCCAGGGGGCCGACCCGCGGCACGACCTGTGGTATCGCAGCCGCGAGGCCCGGACATACCATTACCCGGCCCTGGGCATCTACGCCTCGCATCCTCCGATAGACGATGACGGCAACTCCTGGCCCTACGGCCAGGATGAGTATAAGACGTATTACCGCAACTCGCTGTGGCGATTCGACGGAGCCGAGACGCAGTTGGAGACCGAGCTTCACCGGCGGTACCTGCCTCCGGCGGGCCAGCCGCCGCACACGGCGCCCATCTTGCTGGCCGGCGACGCCATTCCGGCCTCCGAGCGAACCTCCACCAGCGGCGCCGACTGGGAGGACGTCTCGAGCGGGGAAACTGAACCGCACGTGTTCTATAATTTCAGTTTCATGGGCTTCGCCTACATGCCCGGCCGCAGCGAGGTCTGGCCGAGGGTTTTCACGAACCCCGTGCCGACCGAGGGCAAGTTGGTCTGCTACGCCCAGTCGGAGGTCTACAACCTGACCAGTTGGGACCTGTTCTCCCAGAACTGGCGTACCTACCTGGTGAAGATGGACCATTGGAACGAGTCGCTGAAGATGATCGAGGCCGGCCCGCCGTCGATTGCCGACCTGGCCAACAGTGAAATCGACGATGAGATGTTGGAGCCGGTCCGCCGCATGCTCCAGCAGTACTCTGCCGACTGGGTCGATAAGGTCAGCCACTAGAGAGCCGAGGCGAGGGCTGCTTAAGATGAAAGCACGAAACATTATGGGTCTGTTTTCGCCGCGCCGCCGCGAGCGGGGCGGGGCCATGGTCGAATTTCTCCTGATGATCCCGATAATGATCTTCATCGTCGTCCTGGGCACCTACCTGGCCCTGGGGATGCGAACCAAGCAACTGGTCCTGGTCGACGCCCGCTTCGATCTCTGGCGGAACATCAATAACTGGTGGCACAACTGGGACGACAGTTCGCATGGCTGGTCCGAGTGGGATGCCGACGCGATTGGCGAGATCGGCGGCGGAGCCGACAGCAGCAACCGGCCGCGCGGCACGGGCGAGGCTCTGGACTACCTCTACGAAAACGCCGGCGTCTATGCCAGAGACGTCACCAACAACTCTCAGGCGGACGAGTATTTTCGTCGCATCTGGAACAACCTGCCGGGCCGGCACGAAGTCCGAAGGAGCCGGATGTTTCGGTCGGCGGAGCTGGCCAACTACCTCGAGGGCGAGGTGAAAGCCAGGCAGGTGATGGATTCCTCGGCCTGGCCGATCGCCCACCTGAGGCTGTGGATACTCGCCCAGCACGGGCCCATGAAAGAGATCAACGAGATCTTTCACGAGCAGCTGCAGGACGTGCCGCCGGAGTTTATGCGCATGAGGGAAGAGGTGTTCCACAACTGGTTCGAAGAAAGCTGGCTGCCGAACTGGAACAACGAGCAGGCGGTGATTCCAACGGAGTAGCGCCGACCGGCCATACGGCCCACAGGGGCGAAGGATGCTGTCTTGACCGATCTGGGGACAAAAAACGTTGCAAGCACATCGCCCGGCAGGGCAGGGGACGGCCCGCAGGAATCCGCCCCCAGCCCCCCGAGCCCGAAACGGTCGCCTGTGGCCGTGGTCCTGGCCGCGATTCTGAGCATCGCTGTCGTTGGGGGTATCCTCGCGGCGACGGCCCTGCTGACCTCTGAGCGATTGTCCGGCAAGTCCGAGCCGCAGCAGGATCGCCAGGCAAGCCTCGGGGTGAAGCCTGCCGAGAGTCCATCGGACAGCGGACCGGCGGCGGTCAAACCGCGGAGCGACGCTTTCTTCAAAGAGATGATCAAGGTCATGGGCTACCTGGCCCGCGGGAAACCTGGAGACGGCTCCGACGAAGACCTGCAGGAACGTATCCGCCTGGCCCAGCAGTTGGCGCCGATTGATTCGTCCCGCACGGGAAACCAGGTTCCCGACGACTTGGTGCTGCCGGAAGGTTCGAGAATCCTGACCGTTGTTGGGGCCCAGGCGGCGGGTCCGCGGGACACCATAATCCTGGCCCGTGCCCCGGGGCATCGCGAAGCGGTGGAAGACCACTTTCGGGCCGAGGCGGCTCGCCGGGGCTGGAAGGCCGTCAGCCGTCCGGCCATGGGGGGGCGCGACGTTCGAGCGCTGCTGATGGAAAAGGGCCGGCGGATCCGCCTGGTGACGATTCGCGAGTTGGCTTCAGGAGAGCAGTGCGTGGTGGCTATTTATGACGCCGCGGGACAAGAGCGGTAGAATAGTGCGAGCAACAACCGTACCGGAATGTTAATGTTAAGGAGAACCTATGGCGGCCCAGACACAGAACCCTTTCACCAACACAAAGTTGATGCTGGCCGGCCTTGTTTGCGGGGCCATTGGCGTGATGCTGGCCATTGTTCACATCAACAGAAAGGTCACCGAGAAGGTCGGCGAAGAGGTCACCGTCTATGTCATGAAGCAGGACCTGCCGACGGATAAGGAGTTGCAGAGAAGCCATTACGAGCCGGTTTCCGTTCGCAAGAGCTACGTCAAGAAGGCGTACAAGGTCATATATGACAGCGGAATCAGTAAGTTTCTCGGGGCCAGGCCGGCGGTGAAACTGAGCGCCGGCGAGCCGCTGGTGGCGACCTGGTTCGACGACCGTGTCGGTCGCGGCGTCAGGCCGGCGGCGCCGGCGGGATCAGTCGAGGTCGGGGTCCGGGTTGACCCCAGGCACGGGCTTGGGCAGAATCTGGATGTGGGGTCCATTGTGTCGCTGCGCGGCCTATTCAAACTGGGTCCGCGGGGAAAAGAGGACTCTGTGGTCGTGCCACTCAGGCTTCTGCACGCCGTGCAGGTCGAGTCGATCAACGGGATGAGAGAACCTGACGAGAGAACAAGAAGGAATGTCAGCAGAATTACGATCTACGTCGGCAGTGATACCTCGCGATGGCTTTCGCAGCTCGATAACGACAAACGAATGGAGGGCTTCTTCCGCATCGAGGGCATGCCCCCCGGCACGCGGCGAAGCGAGCCCAACAAGGAGATACCGAAGGAAGCCCTCAGCCAACTCAGGGAAGCGCTGGGAAAGTAGGGCGGCCGAACAAGCCGCTGCCGGATCACTGAGAGAGTACAGATATGGAACTGATAGCCTACAGCCAGTTTACCGACGCCCGGCAGAGCGTCACCATTGATGGCCTCGATGAGGTGACCATCGGCCGCGACGACGACAACACGCTGGCCCTGCCGAGCCCCTTCGTTTCGCGCCATCACGCCAGGGTGCTTGCCGAAAAGAGCGATTACTTCGTCGAGAACCTGGGGCTGAACGGCACGATTGTCCGCGGCGAGAACGTCGGCCTGGGCACGCGTGCGCCGCTGCAGCCGGGCGAGGAGTTCAAGATCGGCGAGTTCTCGATCTACCTGCTCCAGGAGGCCGAGGACAAGAAGGCCCCGAAGGTCACTCGCCGCCGCGATCCGCTGGCCGAGGTGCTGGAGCTGGAGTGCAGGATCCACCAGGAACTGCTGCACCGGCTCAACCTGCGGACCATCGACGCCTCGGCCAAGGACGATCCGCGATACGTCGCCCACATTCGCGACCACCTGCTGAACATCCTTAACGAACAGATGGATGACATCGACGACATGACCGGCTGGGCAATCGTCGAGGACTATATCAAGCGGCAGATCACCGACGAGATCAGTTTCCGCGGGGACCAGAAACCGCGGAGCACCAGCGTCTTCAGCGACGCCGACCAGATTGCCGATCACCGCAGCGACGAGGCGGTGGGCCGCATTGTGCGCATCCTCAAGAATGCCATCGGCATCGACCCCGACCCCGCAAAGGTCAAGGTCAACCTGCGGCTGGTCGAAGAGAAGTTCCTCGACCAGTTCGACCGCGTGGCCGACCAGATCACGGCCGGACTGTGGGAGCACATTGTCCGGGCCTACATCACCAAGGAAATCCTGGACACGGTGCTGGGCCTTGGGCCGCTGCAGGACTTGCTGGCCGTGGCCAACCTGACCGAAATCATGGTCGTCGGCCGCGACCGAATCTATGTCGACGAGGGCGGCGTCATCCGCAACACTGGCCGCAAGTTCCTCAGCGACGAGGTTGTCATGACCGTCATCGAGCGGATCGTCACCCCCATCGGACGGCGAATCGACCAGTCCACGCCGATCGTCGACGCCCGCTTGCCCGACGGGTCGAGAGTCAACGCCACAATACCGCCGCTGAGCCTGAGCGGGCCGCTGCTTACGATCCGCCGCTTCGCCGAAACGCCGTTCACCATCGACGACCTCGTCGAGTTCGGCAGCCTGACGCCCTGGACCGGACGGTTTCTCCAGGCCTGTGTCAGCGGGCGGAAGAACATCCTCGTCTCCGGCGGAACGGCCAGCGGCAAGACTACGCTGCTGAACGTATTGTCGAACTTCATCAGCCCCGAGGAGCGGATCGTCACCATTGAGGACTCGGCCGAATTGCAGCTGTCGCAGGAACACGTTGTGCGGATGGAGACCCGGCCGGCCAACGTCGAGGGCAGGGGGGCCTACACGATTCGCCACCTGGTGCAGAACTCGCTCCGCATGCGGCCCGACCGTGTCATCGTCGGCGAATGCCGCGGCCCGGAGGCCCTGGACATGCTCCAGGCCATGAACACCGGCCACGACGGGTCGCTGACGACAATTCACGCCAATGGCCCCGAGGACGCCATGAAGCGACTGGAAACCCTGGTGCTGCAGGCTGTCGAAATGCCCGTGCGGGCCATTCGCGATCAGATCATCACGGCCATGGATATGGTCGTCCACCTGACGCGTTTTGCCGATGGGGCCCGCAAGGTGACCCACATCAGCGAAGTCGTGGCCATCGACCGCGACGTCGGGAACATCATCATCGAAGACATCTTCACCTTGAACAAGACCGGGCGAGAAAGCCGCCACGGCCAGCTGGTTCACACGGGGTATATCCCCACCTTTGCCCGCGACCTGATCGCCAAAGGACTGATGACCGCCGACAGCTTTGCCTGATCGACGCCGGAGGAACGAGGAGACGAGGATGTTCTTACTGCTAAGTGCCATGGCCTTCGGCGGAGCCGTTTTTCTCTGGGTTCCGCCCGTCTGCGCCTATGCCTCGAAGCACATAGAACGCTTCGAGCGGCACATGCAGGAAGTGCTGTCCGAGTTGTTCATCTTCGGCACCACGCCGCGGGCGGCCACCTGCATGGTCGGCGGACTGACGGCCTTCCTGGTCCTGGCCCTGGGCATTTCGCTGGGCTGGGTGTTCGGCATTCCGATCGGCCTGGCCGGAGGTGTGCTGATTCCCTGGGTCACCCTGCGGGTGATGGTCAACCGTCGGCGAGCCAAACTCGAAACACAACTGATGGACGGCCTGATCACCCTGGCCAACGGCGTGCGGGCGGGACTCAACCTGCCGCAGTCCCTGAAACTGATCGAGCAGCACAGCCGCGACCCGCTGGCCCAGGAGTTCGGACTGATCCTCAGAGAAGTCGAGCACGGGGCCAGCCTCGACGTGGCCCTGGCCAACAGTGGCCGCAGGATCAAGAGCCACAACTTCCAACTGCTTTTTGCCGCCCTGAAGACCACGCGAATGCGCGGCGGCAACATCCCCGAAACGCTCGACCGGCTGGG
>JAACEH010000070.1 GCA_011682595.1 Anaerolineaceae bacterium | reverse complement strand
ACCATGGCCCCCAAGACCCGGCACCTGGCCATCATGCTCGAAAACGTGTCGCGGCTGCACGCCAACCTGATCAAGCAGCACATTCTCTCCCTGGGCGGCGAGGCGGCGGTCCACAAACACGTTCCCACCGAGCAGGTCGAAACCACGCACTTGCTGCTCAGCGGAAGCGAACTGCAACTGCGCCGCCTGGCCGGGAAGCTCAAGGCCCAGCCGTTCGGCCTGCCGGCCACCGCCGAGATGATCCTGGCCACCGTGGCCAACTATGGCCGCAACAGTTGGCTCTTGCGATGCGGGTCGCGCCGCCTGGAAGTGGGTCCGCCCCCGGTCATAATGGGCATCATCAACGTCACCCCCGACAGCTTCAGCGACGGCGGCCGGTTTCTCGACGCCGCCCGGGCCGCAGAGCACGGCCTGGCCATGATCGAGGCCGGGGCGACGATCCTCGACATTGGCGGCGAGTCCGCGCGGCCGGGCGCCGCGGAGGTCTCCCCCGAGGAGGAGATCGCCCGAAGCGAGCCGGTGGTGGCCGCCTTGCGAAAGCAGTGCCAGGCCGTCCTGAGCATCGACACCCGCAAGGTGCAGGTCGCCCGGGCGGCCCTGGCGGCCGGAGCCGACATGATTAACGACATTACGGCCCTGGGCGATCCGGCCATGGCCGCCCTGGCCGCCGAGGCGAGGTGCCCCGTCGTGCTGATGCACATGCAGGGCACGCCGCAGACCATGCAGAGCAACCCGGTCTACGATCACCTGGTGGCCGACGTTTGCCGCCATTTGCGCCGGGCCCTGGGCCGGGCCGTCGAGGCGGGCATCGACATCGAGCAGACCATCGTCGACCCCGGCATCGGCTTCGGCAAAACGGTGGCCCACAACCTGTCGCTGCTGGGCCGGCTGAAAGAACTGCGCAGCATGGGCCGGCCGCTGCTGGTCGGGGCGAGTCGCAAATCGTTTATCGGAAAGATTCTCGGCCCAGGGGTCGATAACCGATTAACAGGGAGTCTGGCCGCCTGCCTCTGGACACGAGCCCAGGGGGCGGCTATCTTCCGGGTGCACGACGTTGCCGAGACGGCTGCCGCACTTCAAATGGCCGCCGCTATGGAATCTGCTCAAGACGGGTGCTGATGGAATCCATACGCTCCTATCTGAATCGCCTGGTCACCGACTTCGACGCCATGGACGTCGTCGAGTTCCTGCTGATCGCTTTGGTGGTCTATACCGTCTACCGTTTCTTGCGCGGCACGCGCGGAGCGAGAGTTTTTCGGGGCTTCGTCTTCCTGCTGATCACGGGATTCGTCCTCGTGCAATTGCTGGCCAGCCTCCTGGATATGCAGCGGGTCCAGATCATCTACAACGTGCTGATTCAATTGGCCGTGGTGGCTGCGGTCATCATCTTCCAGCCCGAGCTGCGGCGGGCCATGATCCAGCTCGGCCAGAATCCGCTCTTCCGCTTCTTCCTGAAGAAAGAGGGCATCGCCTTCATAGACATCCTGTGCGGCGCCGTCGAGCATCTCAGCCGCGACAAGATCGGGGCCATCATCGCCGTGGAGCGCGACACGGGGCTGCTGGGGCTGGTCGAGAGCGGCCGCATCCTCAACGCCGAACTGACGCCCGAAATGCTGGTCACCATTTTCTGGCCCGGTTCGCCGCTGCACGACATGGGCGTAATCATTCGCCAGAACCGCATCGTCGCCGCGGGCTGCGAGTTTCCCCTGACGCAGAACCCGCCGCTGGGCCCGAAGTACGGAGCCCGGCACCGGGCGGCCCTGGGCCTGTCGGAAGACAGCGACGCCGTCGTAATTATCGTCAGCGAGGAGACCGGCGAAATCAGCATCGCCCTGGAAGGGCGGCTGATCGAGAACCTGCCCGTCGAGCGGTTCCGCCGCGTGCTGACCCAGATGCTGGTTCGAGAGCAGAGCAGTTCCAACGTCGCCTCGGCCATGGGCCTGACCGCGGGAGCCAAGACCGACAAGACCATGGAAGAGAAACTCGAGGAGAGCGAGGAATAGGCGCGGTATGAAAGTCAGGGAACACCTGAGCGGTTTTGTCATCGTGCTGGTCATGACGCTGATCGTCTGGGTCGTGGCCGACCGCAGTGTGCTGCGCACCAGTCGCGAGATGACGGTCGGCGTCAACGTCAGCGTGTTGGACAAGGCCCAGTACCGGGCCACCGTCGTCGACCCGGCGAATCGCCAGATGAAGGTCCGCTTCCAGGGCCCCGGCCGGGCCATTGACCAGCTCGAGTCGCGCCGCGAGGCGGTGACCTTCCAGTATACCCTCAGCGACGCCGAAGCCGAGCGGGCCATAGAAACCGGCAGCCTGATCGTCCCGGCCAGGGAAGGCTTCCGCACCCAGGACCTGGTCCGCAATCGCATCACGCTGGACAGGGCCTCGCCACAGAAGGTCACCATCAGGGTCGAGAAGGTTCAGCAGCGGCCGGTGCCGGTCAAGCTGTCGCCGGAAGTCGTCCGCATGGTCGCCGAAGGATGGACCGCCGATCCGACAGAAGTGGTCGCCGAGCTGTCGCTTTCGGCCTGGGAAAAACTGGAGAGGGAGGGTCGGCAACTGTCGGCCTATCCGCAGATCAACCTGAACGCCGAACAGGCCCTGGCCCGCAAGGAAACCACCCAGAAAGCCAATCTGATGGCCAGCATTCCCGGACTCGACGTCCGCTTTGTGCCGCGGCAGGCCAGCGTGACCTTTCAGCTGACCGCGCCGCAGGACAAGAGGACCATGGGCCCCATCCCGATTCTCGTGACCGGCCCGGTGGCGGTGCTGGATACCTACGAAGTGGTCATCGAGGACGGTCTCGACGTCGAACTCGTCGACCCGCCGGACGCCGTGCTGAAGAACCTCCGCATCACGGGCCCGGCATCGGAGGTCGCCGAACTGACGTCCGACAAGGTGCTCGTCCTGCTGGTCCTGGAGAAAGGCGACCAGCCGGCCAAGTCCTTCAAGGACCGCACTTTGGAGATTCGTTTTCCGGAGGGCAGCCGCGTGCGGTTTGACGAGGATTTCCCGCGGCCGCGAGTCAACTTCAACCTCAAACCCCGAGCGGCAAAGAAGCCTGAACCCACGCCGTAGTCCCCCTGGACCGGCGGGAAGGGATGGGCTGGGGTGGCACACGACCTGTGGCACGGCGGGTCTTGCCCGCCGTGGCGAGAGCGGGGTGCCGCACCTTGGCCCGCAGGGCAAGGTGTGCGGGTGCCCGCGAATGTCGGCCGGTGCCGGGGTTGCGGTGTGTGTAGCCAGGTTTGCGAGTTCGCCCCCCTCTCGTGGTCACAGACACCGTGACCACGGCACCCGCCTGGGCCACCGGGGTGGAGTGGCGCGGCGGCAGCCCCGCGCGCAGCCCAGCGCAGCCCCAGCGCAGCCCCCCGCGCTTGCCGAACCGCCCGCCATCTGGTAAACTGGCTTTCTAACACGTTTCCTGAAGGAGCATTCATCATGACCGCCGATCATGCGTCGCAAGCCGAGCAGATGGCCCGCAGCGCTCGCCAGGCCACCCGCACGGTGAGCGTAGCCGACACCCGGCAGAAGAACGAAGCCCTGGCGGCCATCGCCTCCGCCCTGGGCCAAGAGGCCGAGGCGATCAAGGCCGCCAACGCCAGGGACCTGGAGGCCGGACGCCGGGCGGGGTTGTCGGCGGCGATGATCGACCGCCTCACACTGGGCGACAAGCAGATCGAGTCCATGGCCGTCAGCCTGGGGGAAATCGCCGCCCTGGACGATCCGGTCGGCCAGGTCATCGAGCAGAGCGACCGCCCGAACGGCCTGCACCTGTCGCGGGTCCGCGTGCCCATCGGGGTGATCTTCATCATCTACGAGTCGCGGCCCAACGTGACGGTCGATGCGGCTGCACTGTGCCTGAAGTCGGGCAACGCCTGCATTCTTCGCGGGGGCTCCGAGGCCCTGCACTCCAACCTGGCCCTGTACGAGGTGATCCGCTCCGGGCTGGCCTCGGCGGGACTGCCGGCCGAGACCGTCCAACTGGTCGAGATCACCGACCACGCCTTCGCCGGGGCCCTCTTGCGGCAGGACCGGTGGATCGACGTCGTGATTCCGCGGGGCGGCCAGGGATTGATCCGGGCCGTCGTCGAGCAATCGACCATTCCGGTGATCAAACACTACAAGGGCGTCTGCCACGTCTACATCGACCAGTCGGCCGACCAGGCCATGGCCAGTGAGATCGCCCTGAACGCCAAGTGCCAGCGGCCGGGCGTCTGCAACGCCATGGAGACCCTGCTGGTGCACAAGGCCCTGGCCGGAGAGTTCCTGGCCCACCTGCTGGGCCGCATGGCGGACGCGGGCGTCGAAATTCGTGGCTGCGAGCGGACCTGCGAGCTTTTCCCGAAGGCCAAACCGGCCAGCGAGGCCGACTGGGGCGAGGAGTATTTGGACTTAATCTTGGCTGTCCGCGTAGTCGATACTATTGAGGACGCGATAGACCACATCGCCCGCTATGGGTCTGCTCATACCGACGCCATCGTGACCGGCGACGCCGAGCGGGCCGGGCAGTTCGTCCGCAACGTCGACTCCTCGAGCGTCATGGTCAACGCGTCGACCCGTTTCAGCGACGGCGGCCAGTACGGCCTGGGGGCCGAGGTCGGCATTTCGACCGACAAGCTTCACGCTCGCGGCCCGATGGGCGTCAGGGACCTGACCACCTACAAGTACGTGGTCCGCGGCGACGGGCAGGTCCGGACATGACTGGCCCGGCCAATGAAAGAGGAGATCTGACAGGTGCCCCAGATTCTCGACCAGAACGAAATAGACGCCCTGCTGTCGGCGGTTGACGAAGGCGCCCTGGGCGGCGAGGCCGAAGCCGCCATGGCCCCCGGCCGCCCGGCCGTCGCGACTCGCGATGCCCCCACCCCCCCCCGGATGCAGCCCTACGATTTCAAGCGGCCGGAGCGGGTTAGTAAGGAGCAGATGCGCAGCCTCGAGTCGCTGCACGAAACCTTCAGCCGCAACTTCGGGGCCGGCCTGTCCGCACACCTGCGGACCATCGTCGAAGTCAGCATCATCTCCATCGAGCAGATGACCTACTCGGAGTTCCTGCAACTGCTGCCCAATCCCACCTGTTTGCAGGTGCTCGGTTGCCAGCCGCTGGAGGGGAGCATGATCCTGGAGATCAACCCCCTGATCATCTTCCCGATCATCGACCGCCTGCTGGGCGGCGGAAACGAGGCGGCCTTCATCCCCGACCGGGCCCTGACGGGCATCGAGACGACGCTGGTCCGCTGTATCATCGAGCGGGCCACCGGCACGCTGCGGGAAGCGTGGATGCCGGTCGCCGAGATCGATTTCCAGGCCGTCCGCAGCGAGTCGAATCCGGCCATGGTGCAGATTGTGCCGCCCAACGAAGTGGTGGTGGTCATGGGCTTCGAGATCGCCACCGGCGGACGCAGCGGCATGATGTCCCTGTGCATTCCGTTCAACGTCATTGAGCCCATCATGAGCGAGTTCAGCGGGCACAACTGGTCGGTCTACAACCGCAGCAACAAGGACCAGTCCTCGAAGCAGTGCCTGGCCACCCGCATCGGCGGAACGGTGGTCGAGTTGACGGCCTACCTGGCCGAGACGACCATCAGCCTGAGCGAACTGATGCAATTGAAACCGGGCGACGTCCTCAAGACCGACAAGCCCGCCAACGGCGACCTGCAGATTACCGTCAACGGGCAAGCCAAGTTTCGCGGCAAGCCCGGCGTCTACAAGGGGCACAAGGCCCTGGGCCTGACCCGCTTCGCCCTGCCCCAGGAACGCATCTGACACCGACATCCCAACACGTAGCCATAACGCCAGGCTTGGGTGGCGGATGGCGCGGCGACACCGCAGGGGGTCGCCACGAAGCCTTCCGCTCCGCCCTCATTCCGCCCCGTCAGGGCCCGCTTGGCGGCGCAGCTTCTCCAAGTAAATCTCCAGGACGGCCACGTCGCTCAGGCCGATGCCGGCGATGCGGGCCGCCTGGCCGAGGTTGCCCGGGCGGATGCGGGCGAACTTCTCGCGGGCCTCGTGCCGCATCTGGGTGATTGAACCGTAGTCGATCTCGTTGGGGATGCGCCGCGACTCGTTCCGGCGAAACCGTTCGACCTGCCGCGCCTGACGCTCCAGGTACCCGGCATACTTGGTCTCGATCTCCACCTGTTCGGCGGCCAGAAGCGATCCGGCCACCAGGCGCCCCAAGGCCTCGTTGCCCGAGGCCAACCCGTCCAGGGTCACCTCCGGCCGCCGCAACAGTTCCGCAAAGCTCTTCTCGCCCTCCCGGCAGCGGGCCAGGATTTCGGAGATATTGTCCATGGCCCGCAACTTCTCCTGAAGCCGCCGCCAGCGCCGGTCGTCGACCAGCCCGGCCCGGCGGCCGATCGGCGTCAGCCGCCGGTCGGCATTGTCGTGCCTCAACAAGAGGCGGTACTCGGCCAGGCTGGTCAACAGCCGGTACGGTTCCTCGGCGCCCTTGGTGACCAGGTCGTCGATCATCACGCCGATGTAGGCCTGGTCGCGGCCCAGGACAATCGGCTCTTTGCCCTGCAGCGACAGGGCGGCGTTGGCCCCGGCCACCAGGCCCTGCCCCGCGGCCTCCTCGTAACCGCTGGTGCCGTTAATCTGCCCGGCTGCAAAGAGCCCGCCGATGAGCTTGGTCTCCAGGCTGGCCTTCAGTTGCGTCGGCGGCAGAAAGTCGTACTCGATCGCGTAACCGTACTGGACGATCTCGGCCCGCTCCAGCCCGGCGATCAGGTGGACCATCTCCACTTGAACGTCCGCCGGCATACTGGTCGAAATGCCGTTGGCGTAGACGCGGTCGCTGTTGCTGCCCTCGGGCTCGAGGAACACCTGGTGGCGGTCGTGCTCGGCAAAGCGCACAACCTTGGTCTCAATCGACGGGCAGTAGCGCGGGCCGGTGCTTTCGATCTGCCCCGAGTACAGCGGCGACCGATCCAGGTTGTCGCGCAGCAACTGGTGGACCTGCGGGTTGGTGCAGGTGATGTAACAGGGAACCTGCTGCAGTTCGACCTTGTCGGTCAGAAACGAAAAGGGAACGATCCTCCGGTCGCCGTCCTGTCGCTGCAGGCGGTGGAAGTCGATTGTCCGGCCTTTCAGCCGCGGAGGCGTCCCGGTCTTCAGCCGTCCCAACTCGAACCCGAGGTCGCCCAGCGAGGCCGACAGGGCGACCGATGGCGGCTCGTCGATGCGGCCTCCCGGCCAGATCCGCGGGCCACAGTGCAGACGGCCGTTAAGAAACGTCCCCATGGCCAGGACGACCGCCCGGGCCGAGAGCGTTCGGGCCCTGGATGTCCGAAGACCGCACACGCGGTCGCCCGCAGTCAGAACTTCGGCCACCTCGGCGGCAACCAGGTCAAGCCGGGGGGCCTGGCGGACTCGCTCCAGCATGGCCGCGGCGTAGGCCCGCCGGTCGCTCTGGCATCGCGGTCCCCGGACGGCCGGACCCTTGCTGCGATTGAGCAGACGAAACTGAATGGCCGTCCGGTCGGCCACCTGGCCCATGGCCCCGCCGAGGGCGTCGATCTCGCGAACCGTCTGCCCCTTGGCCAACCCCCCGA
>JAACEH010000069.1 GCA_011682595.1 Anaerolineaceae bacterium | reverse complement strand
GGGCCACAACCATGCGGGCCAGCGACTGGGTGAACTCGGGACGAATCGCTACCGGCCGTCCGCCCTTGTCCTCGAAGGCATATAGCTGGCCGACGATTTCCTGGCCGGCTTTCCGGGTGTAGAGGTCGAGCGACTCGAATATCGGGCCATCGACTTCCTCGAACCCGGCCCGCAGACTGACTCGCCGCCACAGGTCCTCGAGATATCGGCGGCGGCGCATTTCATGCGGGTAGAAATCCCGCGTTCCCTTGGGCGCCTGGGGTGGGTTGGGGGCCTTGGGTGGGTTGATCTTAGCCATGGTTTACTCAGAAACTTGTGTCACGAATCGTCGCTTTGCCGCCCGCGGCAACCAAAGAAGACGGGCCGTCCTAGGGCGTGTCGATCTCCCGGCGAATGACCTGTTGTGTGCCGTCGCCGAAGGTCAGCTGCAACTCGACGTCGGTTTTGCCGACCCGGTTAACCTCGTTCCACTTGGGGACGTAGCGGGCGCTGTACTTGCCCCGGTTGTCCGGGCCGATAATTTCCAGCCCCGGCTCGTCGCCGACCTTGAGGCGCCGCCGGGTCCTGGAACCGTCACCCTTGAGAAGGACCATCACGATATCGGCCACGCGCCTGGAGCCCGGGCTGAATTGTATCCGGATTTCGACGCGATAACAGATCACCTCCATTTTGGCCGAACCCACTTTGAAGTCAGGCTGGTCGCCCTGGGTCCGATGGTAAACCCATTGCTTGTCATCCTTGTCCCAGTACCAGTCGTTCTGCCGCCGGACGTTGAAGGCGATCGCCTCGATGGTGTAGGTTCTTGGTTCGCGGCCCGCCTTGAAGGTCCCGACGGCCCGGTAGTTGGGCCCAGTGTCGGTGGTCTGCCGTTTGTCAACGTAGCGCCGCGACCCATCGGGCAGGTAGAAGACCGCGTAGTCGGTCAGGCCATAGTCCGGGGCGAAGTCAAAAGTCACCGGCTCGCCCTGGTAGGCCCATTGCGGGCTCTTGTTGGTGAATCCGTCTTTGGCCAGAGTGCGCGTATCGGCGTACATGGTCGCCGGGCTGAAACAGCCGGCCGCAAGCGGCGCGATCAGGACCGACACCACCAGCAGGAACGTTTGGACTTTCATGCGCATCTCCTCCGTCACCTTTCGACCCGACACTGCAACACGCGTTCTGCGCCGCGGGCCTTCAAGGGCCGCCGCTGGTCGCAAGCTACTTCTTGTTCTTCTTTTTCTTCCTCTTAGCCAGGACTTTCTTGGCGTACGCTCTCAGTTCCTTGGCCTTGAAGAAATGCTTCTTGAAATCGTACGGTCCCTCGTTTCTCTCGCACACCTCGTCGGTATGGTCTCGGCAAATCTTGGGGCGTTTCTCGTAGGCCATGCACAGTCCGTCGTCCCCAAGCTTGCGGCACCGGCTGGCCACGTTGACAAACCAGTCGCCCTCCTCGTCGATGAAGATGCTCACCCCCTCGTGCAGGATGTACCAGAGCATTGCGTCGAAGTCGTCTTTGTCCTTCGGCTTCTCCAGCGGCACCGTGAAGTATTTGCAGCACATCTTTTCGCACACAGTACAGTACTCGGTCTGCTCTACTGCCATTTGTTCTGCTTCCTCAAGCGTTTCGACCGGCCTGTTTGGCGACAATGTCCGCCCGGCGCCGATCTATAGTTTCTCAATTGCTTCTTTCATGGCGGCAATATGCTGCGGCGTCGTACCACAACACCCGCCGATTATCCGGGCTCCGGCGGCCACGAGACCGGCGATCTTCCCGGCCATCACTTCCGGCGATTCGTCAAAGACGGTCTGCCCGTGAACCAGTTTCGGCAGGCCGGCGTTCGATTCGGCCACCAGCGGCAACTTCGTCACCTCGGCCATGGCTTCGACGACGCGAGTAATATCCTCGATGCCGCTGCCGCAATTGGTTCCCACCGCGTCGGCTCCGGCATCTTCGAGTCGCTTGGCGGCCTCCCGCGGCTCCAGGCCCATAAAGGTATGAAACGCCTTGCCGTCGTGGTCCTTCTGGAAGGTCATGCTCACCAGCACCGGCTTGCCGGGAGCAATCTTGCGGACCGCCTCCAGGGCCAGGACGGCCTCGTCCAGGTCGCTCATCGTCTCGACCAAGAACCCGTCCACCACTTCGGCCAGGCCGACAACCTGCCGGCCGAAGGCGTCGCGCAGTTGGTCGGCCGTCTTCGTTCCCAGCGGCGAGATCATCTCGCCCGACGGGCCGATGTCGCCGAGAACTATTGTTTCCGGCCCCACCTCGCGAGCCACGCGGGCCAGGGCCCAGTTGATCGCTTCGGCTTGGCCCTCCAGGCCCGCCCCGGCCAGTTTCAGCGGCGAACCGCCAAAGGTGCAGGTCAGGATAATGTCGGCCCCGGCCTTGATGTACTCGGTGTGAATCTCGGCCAGTTCGACCGGGTGCTCGCGGGCCCACTGCTCGGGACAGTCGCCGCCGGTCAGGCCGCGGGCCTGCAACTGGGTGCCCATGGCCCCGTCGAGCATCAGAATCCTGTTATCTTCCCCCCGGCACGCATCGAGCCAGTTGGCCATGGCCTGTCCCCTGCAAAGTTCCTGCGCAGCCGGGCTGCAAAACAGTAAATATATTATCCGCCGGCGATCAAGTCAAGAGAACTCACTCCGTTGGCCGGGTGGGCAACCGGCTGTCAGACGACGCGCTAGGTGGGCGACGTGTCTTCGTGATGTGTCGTTGTCGGGGGGCGCGAACTGCGGGCGGCGTGGGCCACTTTTCGATAGGCCAGCAGGATTGGCCCCGACAGCGCGTAGCCGCAAAACAGTATGGCCAGGACCCGTTCCTTCTGGTAGACGACCAGCAGCACCAGCAGCACCAGAAGGACCAGGTGCCTCAGCGGCCGGCGGCCCCGGATCAACTGGTTCAGCAGGTGTGTGTAACGGACCGTCGAGACCATGAGCAGGCCCATCACCAGGAGCAGTCCCGGCAGGCTCCAGATCAGGTACTTACAGAAGGTCGCCGCCTCGGCGTCGCGCAACATCGACATCAACAGGGCCACCAGCCCGGCCAGCGTCCCTGCCGCCGCGGGACTGGGCAGCCCGCGGAAGGCCATGTGCGACTCCTCGTCCTGGACGTTCTCGACGTTGAACCGGGCCAGTCGCAACAGCGTGCAGCCCACGTACGCGGCGGCCAGCACCATGGTCAGACGGTGCACCGAATCCAGTGCCAGATTGTCGGCGACTATGCGATAGGCCAGCAGGGCCGGCGCCGCGCCGAAAGAAACCGCATCGGCCAGGCTGTCGAGCTGGCCGCCGAAGTCGCTGGTCGCCCGGGCGAAGCGGGCCACGCGGCCGTCCAGGGCGTCGAACACCATGGCCAGAAAAATAAGGTAACCCGCCAGGGCGAAGGCGTTGATCGTAGAGGGATTGACCTTGCCGTCGACCAGCATCGGCGCCGCGCGAGCAACAATAGCCATGGCTGCAAACCCGCAGACCGCGTTGCCCAGGGTAACCAGGGCCGGCAGAACGGCTATGTTCGGCATCTTCATTTGAACTGTCCCATAATGGTCAACCCGGCCTTCACCCGGTCGCCGACCTTGACGAAAATCTCGACCGGCGTTTCTTCGGGAATCACCAGGTCGGTCCGGCTGCCGAACTTGATCATACCAAACCTCTGGCCCGCCGCCAACAGGTCGCCCTGGTTCGCTCGGCAGACAATCCGCCGCGCAATCGCGCCCGCCACCTGGCGAACCAGCAGGGGACGGTCAACCGCCTCGGGCTGCAGGACGAGGATGTTCTGCTCGTTCTGTTCGGCGCTTGCGGCCCTGAGGGCATTCAGGAAGCGGCCCTTCTTGTAGACAATCCGCTCGATCCGGGCGGCGCACGGCGAGCGGTTCAGATGGCAGTTGAAAACCGACAGGAAAATCGAGATTCGCAGCGCTGGCCCGCCGGTGCCGAGTTCTTGCGGAGCGTCAATGGTCTCGACGGCCGTGATCCGCCCGTCGGCCGGGGCCACCAGCAGGCGGTCGCCCGGTGGCACCTGCCGCCGGGGGTCGCGAAAGAACGAGAAGACCCAGATGGTCGCCAGCAGCGGAATTGCCGCCAAGTACCAGTACTCCAGCGACAAGTGCGGCACGACCAGCGTGATTATCACGCCAAGCCCGCCGAACAGGACGATTTCGCGCTTGGCGTAGCCGGTCAGCGGAATACGCACGGGGAACTCCTCAATCCTTGCCCAAAAAATAACAAGTGCGCGCTGTAGTGTAACCTGACGCCATGCGGAAGTGAAGTGGAAACAGTGCACGCGCCTGCAGGGCGCCACTGCTTGGCCCGAAGGACAAGCGGTGCGATGGTCCGGGGTCATGGGGTCACGGCTTGTCCCGACTTCGTCGGGGCCAAACCGTGGCACCGCGTCGGCCGGCACGCAAGACGGTTGACATGATCTTGGCGCGACAGGGCCTAACGATGCCAGCGCAGGATTTTCGGCGCCGCTTCTCCTTCGCCGCCTTCGCCCCCACCGGTGCCTTCGCTTTCACGAGGATCGACCTCGTAACGAGCGTTTCGCTGGATGCCGGGCGGCCCCGACGGCTTAGGTGCGTCGCGAACGGCCACAAACGCGGCGTAAGATTTCTTGACCTCCTGGTCCGCGGGATACCGCTTCAGCAGAACCCGGTAGATCGCCTCGGCGGCGCCCATGCGGCGGACCTGGGTGTAGAGTTCCGCGGCGGCAATCAGGCAGACCCGGCGTGCTTCGCGCAGTTTGGCCACCTGCCCTTCCACGGTGGCCAGGGCCTCCCCGGGCAGATCGGCGGGCCGATTGTCGCGGTCGAAGCGCAGGGCCGAAGTCGCCTGATCGTAGGCGTAGCGATAGACCAGGATCGGAAAGAGCATGGTGCGGAAGTAGGCCCTCGTCTCGCGGATATAGCCGTCCCTGTAGCGGAGGTAGTACTGGATGCGGGCCTCGTTGCCGAGTTTCTTGGCCTCGCTGTCAGCGTCCTTGCGAATCTCGGACGCCTTGGCCAGAATTCGTTCGAGGCGCGAGGTCCGTTTGTGCAGATTCTTCAGGAACTTCTGCGACTGCTCGTCCAGCGAGGCCAGGCTCGCCTCGCTCTGGCGGGGTTCCTGCGCCGAAGGTTTCTCGGCGGAAGGCTCGGTCGCGCGATCACCCGTGGTACCGGCCGGACGACGGGACGTGGTGCTGCCGGTCGAAGCCGGGCGACGGGGCGTCGTATTGCCGGGCGCGGTCGGGCGCTGCTTCTGTTGCTTCTTCTTCCTTCGCTCGATTTCGGCAATACGGCGGGCCAGTTCCTTGCCGCTGATGCCCTTGACGCCGGGGAACAACTCTCCCACATCATCTTCATTTTTCCTGGCGGCCTGCTCGTCCGACTTCTTCTGGTCAGCCTTTGTCGCCGGGTCGGTCTCCGCCGCCGCATCCCCAGCGCCCCCAGCAAGGACGGGAGTCGCCCCACAGAGACCGATCGCCGACACCATGCCGACAGCCAGCAGGATCACAAGAAACGACAAGGTTCGTCTGTCCGTAACCACTCCAGGTAACCTCCGTGCACTGGCCCGGTCCGGCCACTCGGGGACTATCCATCATTCTACTAACAACCGTCGGACATTGTTAACTTCGCACTTTAACATTGTCGCCTTCGCCACGGCGGGGCAAGACCCGCCGTGCCACATGCCGGGCCGCTCAGAACTGCTCGAGGAAGCGCATGTCGTTCTGAAAGAAGAGGCGAATGTCGTTGATGCCGTACTTGAGCATGGCCGGCCGCTCGATGCCGAAACCGAAGGCCAGGCCGGTCACCTCCTCGGGGTCGTAGCCGACGGCCGCCAGGACGTTAGGGTCGACCATGCCGCAACCGAGGATTTCCATCCACCCGGAGCGCTTGCAGGCCGGGCAGCCCTTGGCCCCGCACAACAGGCACGAGACGTCCACCTCGGCGCTGGGTTCGGTGAAGGGGAAGAAATGGGGGCGGAATCGCGTGCGGGTTTCGGGCCCGAAGAAGGCGTGGACGAACATCTCCAGGACGGTCTTCAGGTGGGCGAAGGTCACGCCCTTTTCGACCCACAACCCTTCGAGCTGATGGAACATGTTGGAGTGGCTGGCGTCAACGGTGTCCGGCCGATAAACCCGCCCCGGCACAATCACCCGGACCGGCGGCGGAGTGTTCTCCATGACGCGAATCTGCACCGTGGAGGTCTGCGTCCGCAGCAGGAGGTTATCGCGAATGTAGTAGTTGTCGAGCGGGTCGCGGGCCGGGTGTTCCTCGGGAATGTTCAGGGCGATGAAATTGTGCCACTCGTCCTCGATCTCCGGCCCTTCGACCACGCTGAAGCCGAAGCGGGCGAAAATCTCGACCATCTCGTTGCGGACACGCGTGATCGGGTGCAGCCGACCCAGCCGCGGGCGGCGGCCCGGCAGGGTGACGTCAACCTGCGGGGCGGCCTTTTCGGCCACCACGGACAGGCGTTCCCCGGCGGCAGCCAACTCGCCCAGGGCCGTCTGCTTCAATTCGTTGACCGCTTTGCCGAAAGCGGGCTTGAGCTCTTTGGCCAACGAGGCCAGGTGCGACATCAGTTCGGGGATCTTGCCGCCCGAGCGGCCCAGGAACTCGATGCGCACGGCTTCCAGGGCCGCGGCATCGGTGGCCGAGGCCAGACGTTTGCGGAACTCCCGGCGAACCTTCTCAACCTGTTCGATCACCGTCGCTCCCAGGGCCGGTCCGGCTCAGGCCGTCAGGGCCGCTTTCGATTCCTCGACCAAGCGGTCGAAGGCCGCCGGGTCGTGGATGGCGACCTCCGAGAGCATCTTGCGATTGACCTTGATCTCGGCCTTAATCAGCCCGGCGATAAAGCGGCTGTAGTTGACGCCGCGAGACCGGCAGGCGGCGCTGATGCGGGTGATCCACAGTCCGCGGAAATCTCGCTTGCGAGCCCGGCGATCGCGCCAGGCGTAGGCGTCGGCCCGCAGAACCGTTTCCTTGGCCGACTTCAGCAGCTTCGAGCGACTGAGGACCATTCCCTTGGCGCGTTTCATCAGACGTTTCTTACGCTGATGTCGGACAACACTGCTCGTCGTTCGTGGCATTTTCAAACCTCCTCATCTGCAGAAAAGGACGCAGTTACCGGCTTCTCCATTGCGCCCGCTCACCGTCCGGTAATCGCCCTGACATAGCGTCTCGTCTCGCCGGGCGAGGCCGTCTTTGAGCGGCCCAGGGCACGGCGGCGCTTACCGGACTTGGTGCTCATCAGGTGTCCCTTGCCGGCCCTCTTGGACAGGACCTTGCCGGTCTTGGAGACCTTCATTCGCTTCCGCGACCCTTTGTGTGTCTTGATCTTCGGCATCTTATCACCTCTATAAAAGTGGAACGACTGCTTCCAGACAAAGTTCTCCACGCCCGCCGCCGCTCCGATGCGACCGCAGCAACGGCCCCCTCCCCCACAGGAAGGGTCCCTCATTCGCATTGGCCAGAGTGTCGGCAGACTACTCCGGCGGCGCCTTCAACGGAGCCAGCGTCAGGTTCATTCTGCGGCCGTGCATGCGGGCCGGCACCTCGACCTTGGCCACCTCGGCCAGCCGGTCGACCACGGCCTGCATGTTCTGCTTGGCAAAGTCGATGTGGGCCATTTCCCGCCCACGAAACAGCATGTTGACCACGACCTTGTGCCCCTTCTCGA
>JAACEH010000068.1 GCA_011682595.1 Anaerolineaceae bacterium | reverse complement strand
AGAAAATGCTCGGCGGTGACGATCATCCTCCCACCATCCGCGTTCCGCTGAAAATCCATCAGACGGCAAGCATCGGTGAGGCCCCCCCTGCCGAGGGGCCCCGATGAAATCAGGGATTCTATCGGGGCAGACGGGTGGCACAGTTTGGAATGAGCGGTGCCATGGTCTGGCCGCAGGCCAGGCCATGAGGGAGTTCTCAAAGCATATTCGTGGCCTGGCTTTGCCAGACCACGGCACCCGCCCCGGACTTTGCAGCCGGCCGCAGCAGGTCAGGGTATTGCAATAATCCCTGAAGGAGAAGCAACAAGAGATCTGAATAAGGCGATCGGCCCCTGAAACTGCCGAAATCGTCCTAATTGACAGACTTTAGAGGAACATACAGATGATCTCCATTGCCGTCAATCGCATTTGGGCTTACGTTATATCCCTAAGGGCCTCTTTTCGTCGATGCGGTTCTTTTTTTGTGCGAATTTTTGAAGACTCCCAGTTTTCAGTTCACGTCTGGGGAAAACTGAGGCGCTATCTTCTCGTTCGTTTCCGCAAGGAATACGTCCGCCGCCAGATGAGTATCCGCCAAGGCTCCTGCAGGCAATGCGGGGCCTGTTGCAGCCTGCTGTTCACTTGCCCCGTACTGACAAAACAGCGGCGTTGTCTGGTGTACGGTTCCATCCAACCTCAAGCCTGCAAGGCTTTCCCGATTGACCAGCGGGGCATTCAAGAGGTAAATCTTTGCGGAGGCACGTGCGGATACAGTTTCAGCCCGGCAGGTTCACAAGACACAATGCCTGAGGGTTAGAGCGTTTTGCACAATGAGGCGGCGGACGCCGCGGTCCGCACAGGGGAGTTCCGACGTGCTGCTTGAGTCACCAACAATGGATGAAGGAAGCACCGGTCACGTCCGTGGACGGAAGTATTTCTTCACGTACAGCAGGTAGCCGAAAAGTGGCAGCGCGCTGAGCGCCATGAGCAGCAACATATTGCGGGCCTGGAGAAAGCCGTACTGCTGGATCTGCCGGATTTGTTGTTCCGCAGTTCCCATCAGCCGATACATCTCGACCATGTTCACCCGGGAAAAAGTCAGTCAACAGCATGGGTGCAAGCACCCACCGGCCTTGCCGGAGTCGCGTTCAATCCGGTTGTTGGGCGGCGGGGTTCCATTTGTCGTACAAAGCAGCGCCTGGAGTGGAGAGTGGGCCGCAGTTGCAGAGGTAGTCCTCCGGCGACATCTTCATTCGCTGGCCCAGGGCTTGCCAGATTGCCGGGGTGCCGTGGCACACAGACACAGCCGTCTCCGGCGATAGCCTGCGGACGGTTTCGATGCAGAAGGAGTAAATCTCTTCGTGGGTTTGTTGAGTGAAGGGCCCCCACTGGACATCCACGAGCTCATCTCGAGCGTCTTCGGCCGCCTGCAGGGCGACCGAGTCAAGGAACGATCGGTCGAACATGGCCAGCAGATCATCAACGGTCATCCACCCCAGAAGCTCCAGCGTGACCAGGTCGGGCTGGACGTGACTGAAGAGCAGCTCGAAGAGTTCGGTGTATTCCTCACGCCAGTTGGCGACAGGCACGATTGGGCTCAGCCGGGCTCGGACCGAGTAGCCTGCCTGTTGCATCTTCTTCATCGCGGCGATGCGCTGGTGCATTGTCGCTGCACATTTGTCCACCATTCGGCTGGCGGTATCGCAGGTGACCGACCAGCTGATGATTGTGTGCCCCCCGTGGTCAAGACCGCTCAGGAAATCCACATTGTCACTCTTGGTAAAGAGCATGAGGTAGCGGTCCTTTTCACGCGCGAACCGTTCGACCATCGGTCCGACAGCATCGAGTTCAGGCTCCAGCGGCGGCAAATCCGTCAGGTTACTGTACTTGTAGAGCCGTTGAGCGGGGGAGCGTGCAAAGCAGTCGTCCAGTCCACCGATCAGCCGTTCGACATCGAGGTAGAAGATGATGTAACGCCCGAATCCGCAATACGCACAGCGAAAGACACAGCCGTCAACGATGTTGAGTTCGAGCGCAGGCTGACAGACACCACCATGCTGGCCGGCTTCGTCCCGCCAGTGGTAGAACCATCCAAGGCGTGCTTCATCAAACGTCGTGAAGACCAGCACGGCATCGTCTCCAAAGTCATCCTTGCCGTGGCGGCGCTGGCCAATGCCAAGCACGCGCTGCATTGCATCCTCGTCGAGATCACGTGTGTCTTCACAGCACACTTGGGGGAGCACCCTGTCAAGTCTCCTCTGGCAGGCGGGCTTGCGATAGACTTCTGGATCGATATAGACGGTCTTGGCGGGTATTGTCAGCACTCGTTTCTCCTCGCCCAACTTGTTGTTCTACCCAAAATTTCCCTCGTCCGAAGATCGGGACTTGATTGATACTATATCCTCACCTCGGTCAGCAGCGGTGTCAAGTGTTTCAGGCGGAATGCCCCGGCTCAGGAGTATTGGTTGAGCACCTTCCGGGCCGTTTTGCGGATGCGGTTGCGGAGGGGTTTGGGGTTGAGGACTTCGACCTGGTCGCCGTAGCCGAGGATCCACCAGAAGATTTCGCCCAAACCGTCGACGCGGACCTCGAAGATGATCGAGCGGTCGTCCTGCCAGGTGACCTTCTGACTTCTGTGCCAGCGGACCTCGGCCACATTGGCGGCAACCAGGGGCTTGAAGTGCAGGCGGACGTCGTACTCGCGGCCTTCGGGTATGAAGCGCCAGGCGAGGCCGAGGTGCTCATCGAGGGTCACCCGGGGCGGCTTGAAGCTCTCGGGCAAGGCCTCCATCTCGACAAAGCGGCCGAGCTTGAAGGTGCGGATGTCCTTGTGCCGGCGGCTGCGGCCGATGACGTACCAGGCTCGGTCGTGGAAGACCAGCCAATAGGGTTCGATGGCCACCTCGATCTGCTTCTTTTCGTAGAAGGAGATGTAAAGACCGCGCAGCACTTTGCGGCGGGCCACGGCCTTGCGGGTGGCCTCGTAGATCCGTTCCAGTTCATCGTGCCGGGCCACCGGGCCGCGGCGCACCTTGAGGCTGGACGACAGTTCGCCGACGGCGGCCCGGATAGACAGGGGCAACTGGCTTTCGATCTTCCGGGCGGCATCGGCGGCCTTGCCCATCAGCGGCACGCCCTCGCTGTCGGCGGCCTGGGCGGCCAGGGCCACCAGGCTCATGGCCTCCTCGATGTCCAGGTTGATCGGCGGCAGCCAGTAGGTCTGGTGGATCACGTAGCCGCGTCTGGAGCGGTCGTAGTAAAAGGGAATGCCGGCCAGTTCGAGCATGTTAAGGTCGCGGTAAATGGTCCGCCTGGAGACCTCCAGCTCGCCGGCCAGGTCGGCGGCACTGTAGTGGCGTTTGGTCTGAAGCATGGTGATGATCTTCAGCACCCTGTGCAGTCGGCTGATGTCCATGGCGGTCCGGTCTCCTTTTTCCTCTGGGGACTGTTGCAACAGCCCCTTTATGGCGGGATCCTGCTTCGCGCCGCCATCACATGATGGGCGTCCTGCGACCGGCAAACGGCAGGTCGGGCGTCCCCAGAAGGCGATAGCCCTTGCCCTGGTGCTGGCTGACCAGTGGCAGGCAGGCCTCGTCGATGAGCTTCAGGTCGCGGTAGATGGTCCGCCGACTGACCCCGAAGCGCCGGCGGAGTTCCTCGACCGTAAAGTTCTCGCTCTTCAGCAACCAGGCCATCTGCAACACGCGAACGGTCTTGTCGCGTGCCCCGATGCCTCGCCCGGTCGTCACGGCAATTTCAGCCCCAAATGCACACATGCCACACCTCCCTTCGCTCTGACCATTATTGACCAGCCGGGAGTATGGCACTGTGCTGTGCCAACCCTATGTCACTCTGCATCCAGTAAAATAGGGGGGATAACATTTTTTGTCAATACACTAAAGAAGCATTGGTATCGTAAATGTCGTCTACGAATAATCTTAGCCTCTCAAGAAGGCCGGTCGGCGGCGGTCAAGGGCGGCCGCTTCTCAAGCCCAGAAGGCCCGAGGCGACCATTACGACGGCCATGGCGACAACAATGGCCAGCGGTCCCGGCGAGGCGAGGGTCGGGGCTCCGGTGGCGAAAAGTTCGGCCACCAGGCAGACGGCCAGGAAGACCGCCGCCGCGTAGTTCAGGATCCTCTGGCGGAGTTGCAGCCCGAGGACGGTTGCAGCCAGGGCCAGTCCGATGGCCGTCAGGCCCGCCGAGAGGGCGGCCTGGGCACCGGATTCCGGCCAAACCAGTTCCTGGACGCAGCCGGCGAAAGCGACCAGCACGCCGACCAGCAAGAGCAATCGCCTACTGCTCTGCGAAGCACGAGAGGCCCGGGGCCTTGAGCCGCGGCGGCCGATCAGGGCCAGAGCGACGATGGTCGCTCCGGCGGGAACCAGGTACAGCCGCGGATAGACGGCCGGGCTGACACCGCGCCAGAACCAGAAGCAGGCCAGCATGGCATTTGCCCCGAGGGCGGCCAGAGAGCGCAGGAGCCCGCGGGCCCGGACCAGCGAACCCAGCAGACAGGTCACCGTCAGAAGAGCGAAGGTCGCCGCCGCCAGGCCGTAGTGGGCCTGCTGCAGAAAGAGGATGCCGCCGACAAAGGGCAGGACAGGCAGGAACACGGTGGCGGTAAAAAAGAGCGGGCGGCTGTAAAGCACCTGGTGGCGACTTTCCAGCCATCTGGCCAGACCCAGCAGCAGCAGCGACAGGGCGGCCAGGGCGGGCGGCCAGTAGTTGCGCAGGAGCGGTGAGTTCCAGACGGCCGGGGTCCGCGTGGCCAGCATGACCAGCAGCGTGGCCACCGAGAGTTCAACCAGGTAGATATAGAGCGTGCGGCGGAACGAGTAGGCGGCCCAGAGGAAATATCCGGCCAGGGCCAGGCCGCAGGCCGTGCCGAGGGCCAGGCGCCACGGCGAGGCGTCCGGCGCCCAGGAAGCGCCATGCCAGGTCGGGCAGACGGCCAGGAGGATGAGGAACCCCAGGCCGGCCAGGCCCAGGACAACCGACATGTAGCGGGCCGGCGAGGCGAGCACGCTCATCGGTCCGCGCAGCCGGTTCAGGGCGGTGCCGATGGCCATCCAGACCAGTCCGCCTCCGGCGAAGACGACCGAGTTGATGTTCACCCGCGTGGCGTTCCAGGGACCGAGACCGTCGACATAGTGCCAGATGCTCAGCAACACGCCGGTGCTGAACAGGACCGTTGGATAGAGCATCTCGGGCCGGCGGCCGCCGATCGACCAGACCAGGAAGACGGCCGTCATGATGCTCAGCGTGACCAGCGAGGCCAGGGTGTGCAGGTTGAAGGCGGCGACGATGCCGCCGATGAAGCAGGAGATGCAGCCGGCGGTGAAGATGGTCGTGGAGGCGTGGACCTCGTCTTTGTACAGGGCGCAGCGGTTCGACAGCAAGGACATGAACTGCCGTTCCCGCAGGTAGACCAGCAGATGAATGGCCCCGTAACCGGGGATCGCGCATATCAGGTAGCTGATCAGTTGTTTGCTGCTGAGCCCGAAGAGGAGCCCCGCAGTGACGGTCGCCGAACTGCCGACCAGATAGAACATGAAGGTTCGCCAGGTGTGGCGGAACTGCCACATCGACAGCAGAAAGGCCAGCAGAATGCCGGCCCAGGCGATCATGGCCGCCGCCGGGCTGAACCGCTCGACCGTCAGCAGGCGGGCCAGAGGACCGGGGCCGGCCCAGGCGCCCTGGTACGACAGAACGGTCATCAGCGTCAGCCAGACGGCCAGGGAGATGGCCATGGTCATGCCGACAACGGTGTAGGGCCTGCCTCGCTGGCGGGCTTCCTTGTCCGACAGGGTGCCCAGGGCCAGGAAGATGCGGCGAACGATCAGGGCCGCCAGGATCCAGACGAAGCTGAGCCCTCCGGAGGCGATCAGGGCCGCCTGTCGCACCTCAACGGACGAACCGCCCCAGCGGGCGGCCACAAACATGTAGACCCCGGCTGTAACAGCCGCCGCCACGGCGTAGTTGGTCACGGCATGTCGGACGTGCGGCCGGATCAGGATGATGATCACCGCCACGACGGCCAGGTCGAGGGCCCGGTGATACAGATTCCCCGAGTGGGCCAACAGGACCAGGGCAAAGGCCGCGGCGGCCAGGGCAGGAACGTACAGGGCGGCGGCAAAACGTTCCAGCCCTTTCCGCTTTCGAAACCACCGCGAGGAAATTGCCGCGGCCAGGGCCAGGGCAAATCCCATGGCCAGGGCCACCGTTGAATAGCGGTAAAGGTAGCTGCCTTGGCGCGGCCCGAGGTCGACATGGAAAACAGCCAGGGCCAGCAGAAGCAGCGACAGGCCGAAGAACCCGAACAGATCCTCCAGCTTGAAGACCAGGGCCCCCAGAAGAAGCGTCAGCGACAGGGCGGCCAGCAGGACGATGGTATCTTCGTTGAGCCCATCCTCCAGGCCGCCGACGGCCACCAGCAGGACCATCAGGACGGCCCCGGCCAGGCTCATGACCAGCAACCCCTCCGAGTAGTAGTGGGCCAGCGTGTTGCGGCGGCGCCAGGGACCGAGGACCGCGCCGACGATGGCCAGGCCTGCGGCTACGGCCGAACTGAAGACCAGGCCGGTGCCCGAGCGGACGGTGTAGATGCCGACGGCCACCAGCAGGCCAAGCAGACGGTCAGTTCCCAGCGGACCCGCCAGGCGGTGACCATCAACACCGCCGGCAGGGCAAAGAGCAGGTAGATCGACGGGACGGCCGCCTGATAGGCGGTGCCCGGCAGTGTGACCAGGCCCACGCCGCCCAGGCGGGCCAGCCAGAACCAGCCCAGCGTGCCAAGGGCCAGGGACGAGACCAGCGGGGGCGACCGCGTCCAACGGCCCTGCCTCGGCGCCAGGAGGAGGCCGAACAGGTAGACCAGGATGTTGGCCAGGGCGAATCCCGTGGCGGCGGTAACACTCGAGACAGCCAGGGCAATCAGGCTGCCTTCGGCCTCGGGGGCGAGCCCCGCGACTTTCAGTGCCCAGATGGCCGCCCAGACCGGCAGGGCAACCGAGGCAATGGCTTGGAAGACGACCACCTCGCGTCCTTTGCCGTGGGCGCCGAGCAGGGCCGTGGTCACGAAGATGGCCACCAGGCTGACCAGCATGCCCATGACGTGACCGTCCGACAGCAGCAACCCGGCCAGGGCCGCCACGCCGGCCAGGCCCATCAGAACGACGGCTAATCCCCGGGTCGGCCGAACGGCCCGTATGGGCGACTGGCCCTCGGTCCGGTGCACACGGAGAAAGGCCAGACCGGTCAGCAGAAAGAGGATGCCTAACCCGACCAGCCAGGCGCCGATCCACTCGGCCTGTAGTTGGTCGCTGAAATCGGTAAAGAGGTGGGCGCAGACCAAGGCGAACGGCCAGAGCAGCAGCAACGCTCCGGCCTTGGCTCCGAGCCACAGCGAGATTTCTTTTTCGCGCCGGCGACGGTACAAGCCCAGCAGCATGGCGGCGACGCCGAGGGCCAGTACGCCCAGTAGCAGGAATTCGACGTAGCCCCGGTAGGTGGGGATGAACCTCAGGTACTCATCGCGAAGGGCGAGCTTGGCCGAGGCCAGTACCGCTGCGGCCATGGCCGTCGGCAGTGCCCAGGGCACCCCGAGGGACCGGGCGGCAATGAACATGACCGGCAGGGCCAGCACCGCGGCAATGCTCCAGGCAACCAGGAGGCCCGCGCCGCTCAGTTGGCCGGTGCAGTAGCCGACGGCCAGCAGGTTCAACGGCACCAGGGCCAACACACCGGCCAACAGCCCCGTGGCGGTGCGAGGGAATCTGCCCCTGGTGGCCATGCCCCAGACCAGCAGCAGCAACGTCGGCACGGCCAGCAAGGCAGCCCACACGGGTTCGACGGTCCGGAACTGATATATCAGGGCGGCCACAGAAACCAGGGCCAGGGCACTGAAGACCAGGCCCAGGGTGATGTTCCGGTTCTGCACCGTGAAGTCGGCGGCCGGAGCGTCTGGCAGATGGGGCACGGCCAGCTCCGACTTCTCGGCCGCCGTGACCTGCTCGTCGGAAGAACTTGCAGCCGGGGACGGGGCCAATTGCTCTCCTTGTTACCTGGGTCGGGCTTTCTCGGTCTCTGAAGACAGCCCGGATATGATATGCCGCACCGACCGGCGGTGTCCAGAGGTTTCACAGTGGCCGGGGCTTCCTCGGCGTCAGACCGGACGCGCAGTGGGGCTTGCTTTTGCGGTCTGCGGCGATACAATGGCCTCCTTGGGTTGACCGTCGGCGATCCGGCCGCAGAGAATGGGCGGACACGGCGGAGGCGACACGACCGACGGGAAAGGACGACCGATGGAACTGCGAGGTAATACGTGCGTGGTGGGCCTCCAATGGGGCGACGAGGCCAAGGGGAAAATCACGGACCTCTTGAGCGGCAGTTGCGACAGCGTGGTCCGCTTCCTGGGAGGCTCCAACGCCGGGCACACCGTGGTGGTCGGCGAGCGGACCTTCAAACTGCACCTGATCCCCAGCGGCATCGTCCACGAGGATGTGCTCTGCGTGATCGCCGGCGGCGTGGTGCTCGACCCGGAGGTATTCGAGGAGGAGCTTCGCGCCCTTACCGAGAGCGGCGTCAGTTTCGCCGGCCGATTGAAGGTCAGCCAGACGGCCCACGTGGTCTTCCCCTACCACAAGCTGGAAGACAAGCTCAAGGAGGAGAGCCGCGGCAAAGGCAAGATCGGCACGACAGCCCGCGGCATCGGCCCCTGCTATTGCGACAAGGCCTCGCGCACCCTGGCCGTGCGGGTGGGCGACCTGTTCTATCCGCAGATGGTCGAGCAGCGGGTTCGTAAGATCGTGGACTACAAGAACCGCCTGTTCCTGGCCCTCTACGACTCCCCGGGCGTGCCGGTCGAGGATATGGTCAAGAAGGCCAAACGTTATGCCGAGATTCTGCAGCCCTTCGTCTGCGACACGACGGAACTGCTCCAGAACTCGATCGACGACGGCAAACGATTGCTCTTCGAGGGCGCCCAGGGCACTCTTCTGGACATCGACCACGGCACCTTTCCCTACGTCACCAGCAGCAACGCCTCGGCCTGCGGCGTGTCGGCCGGGGCCGGCGTGGCGGCCAAGGTGATCAAGACCATAGTCGGGGTGGCCAAGGCCTACACGACGCGCGTCGGGACGGGCCCCTTCCCGAGCGAGCAGGATAACCACGTCGGCGACCGCATCCGCGAGCGGGGCAAAGAGTACGGCACGACGACCGGCCGGCCGCGGCGCTGCGGATGGTTCGACGCCTTCGCCACGCGGTACAGCATCCGCCTGGGCGGCGTCGACAAGGTGGCCCTGATGCTGCTGGACGTGCTGAGCGGATTCGAGACGCTGAGGATCTGCACCGGCTATGAGTACGAAGGCCGGGCCCTGAGCAGTTTTCCGACCGACGCCCAGGTGATGGAAAAGGTGATGCCGGTTTTCGAGGAGCACCCCGGCTGGGCCGAGGAGATCGACCAGGTGACCTCCTTCGCCCGGTTGCCGGATGCCGCCCAGTCGTATGTCAAGCGACTCGAGGAGTTGCTTCAGGCCCCGGTGGCCATCGTCAGCGTGGGGCCCGACCGCAAACAGACCCTTTTCAGGGAAGACGTGATCTGAATGGCGCTGCCGAAGGTCCCGCAGATTCTGGCCGACGTTCCGCCCGACCGTTGGCCGCGACACATCGCCATCATCATGGACGGTAACGGCCGCTGGGCTCGGGGACGGGGATTGCCGCGAATGGCGGGTCACCGGGCCGGGCGCAACAGCGTCCAGCGGGTATTGGAGGTGGTCGAGGATCTGGACCTCCAGCAGGTCACCCTGTACGCCTTCAGCAGCGAGAACTGGTCGCGGCCGCAGGAAGAGGTCGATGCCCTGATGCGTCTCTACCGACGGAACCTGATCGCCGAGCGGCGGCGCATCACCGAGAAGAACGCCCGCTTTCTGAACATCGGCCGCCGCGAGCAACTGCCCCCGGCGGTGCTGAAGGAAGTCGAAAGAAATGAGCAGTTGGGAGCCGACAACACGGGTCCCCTGCTCTGCCTGGCCGTCAACTACGGGGGGCGGCAGGAGATTGTGGACGCGGCCCGGAGCCTGGCCCGCGACGCGGCGGCGGGAAAACTCGACCCGGAAAACATCGACGAAGAGCTGTTCGCCTCGCGGCTCTATACGGCGGGCCTGGCGGACCCGTCCGGACGGCCGGCGAGATGCGAGTCAGCAACTTTCTGCTCTGGCAGATATCCTATACGGAAATCTACGTGACCGACGTTCTCTGGCCGGAGTTCCAGAAGGAGGACCTCTACCGGGCCATGGCCGATTTCGCCCGGCGCCAGAGACGCTTCGGCGGATTGAACCCGCAGGAGGGCGCCTGAACGTAGACGGCACAATCGCCGACCCTCAAACACATGCTCAGAACCCGCATCATTTTCGGCAGTCTTCTGGCGGCCGGCCTGTTGGGGCTGTTCCTGCTCGACGGTTACCTGGCCCGGCAATACGGCCTTGGCTGGGCGCCGGTCTTCTTCGTTGTCATCGGCCTGATAATAGTCGGCGGCGTGCACGAGATGGTTTCGCTGATGCGCAGTCGCGGCTGGCGGATGTACGAGAGCCTGCTGATGCTGGCTTCGCTGGCCATGCCGGCCGCCGCCGCATACACCCACGCGACGGGAAGGACCTTGTTCCGGCAAGTCGGGCCGCTGGTCATTACGCCGGTATTGGCAGTCGTCGCGGGCTTGACCCTGGTTGTTGTGCTGGCCGAAACAATTCGGGCCTGGCGGCGCGGACCGGACACCGAGAGCCTGGCCAGCCTGGGCGGCAACCTGCTGGTCCTGGCCTACATCGGCATCCTGAGCCTGTTCCTGATCGCCATCCGTTTCATCGAGCGGCCCGACGGGCTGCGTTGCCTGCTGGTGGCCTTGGCGGTCATCAAGTCCAGCGACATCGGGGCCTACGTCACCGGCAAGGCGATCGGCCGGAGGCCCCTGGTTCCGCGACTGAGTCCCAACAAGACGGTCGAAGGTTGTGTCGGCGGGCTGCTTCTGGCGGTGGCCGTCAGCCTGGCCCTGGGGTTGCCGCTGCTCGCCCTGGCGTGGTATAAGTTGGTGGTGTTCGCCCTGGTGGTCAGTGTCTTCGCCATGCTCGGCGACCTGGCCGAGAGCCTGATCAAGCGCTCGGCCGGGGTGAAAGATTCCGGCCAGGGGATGCCCGGTTTCGGAGGCGTGCTGGACGTGATTGACAGCATTCTGCTGGGGGCTCCTGTGGCCTACCTGCTTCTGGTGCTTTTCGCCGGCGGGCAATGACGATAGAATAGACTACGTATGCAAAAACAGATCACCATCCCCGACAGCCCGGATCGGCTGATCCTGTTCGGTAGCCAGGATCGCCATCTGAAGATGATCCGCGATGCCTTCGCGGTCGATCTGGCTGCCCGGGGCGACAAGCTCACCCTGAGCGGCGACGCCGAGCAGGTCGGCATGGCCGGGGCGGTGGTCGAGGAACTTATCGGCCGCATGCAGCGGGGCCGCACCATCCTGTCGGGCGACGTAACGGACCTGATCGAGGCCGTGAGCCGCAACGGTGCGCTGCTTGACGCGCAGGAAATCTCGGTGCTGGCCCGCGGTCAGCACGTTCGCCCCAAAACCAGGGGGCAATCCGTTTACGTCGAGGCCATGCGGGGACACGACCTGACCTTCTGCATCGGGCCGGCCGGCACGGGTAAGACCTACCTGGCCGTCGCCTTGGCAGTCGAGGCGCTGAAGACGCGGACGGTCAAGAAACTGGTGCTGACCCGCCCGGCGGTCGAGGCGGGCGAGCGGCTGGGTTTTCTGCCGGGCGACATGCTGGCCAAGGTGAACCCCTACCTGCGTCCGCTGCTGGACGCCCTGCACGACATGATGGAGTTCGAGCAGGTCAAGCTGTACATGGAAAACGACATGATCGAGATCATCCCGCTGGCTTTCATGCGCGGGCGAACGCTGAACGACTCGTTCATCATCCTGGACGAGGCCCAGAACGCGACGATCAACCAGATGAAAATGTTCCTGACCCGGATGGGGATGCGCAGTAGAATGGTGGTCACCGGCGACGTGACGCAGACCGACCTTGCCGATGCGGCCCAGAGCGGCCTGATCGACGCCACCAAGAAACTGGCGGACATCGGGGCCATCGCCCAGGTGCAGCTCGGCCGCAGCGACATCGTCCGCCACCCGCTGGTTCAGAACATCGTCGACGCCTACGAGGGCCTGCGAGCGGATGGTTGCAGGAAAACTCCCGACGATCGCCCGAGGCCGCCACAAGGCGAGGAGAGCTAGGTAAGAAAGATGGCCCTGTTCGACCGGCTGAAACCGAAAGCGCGGCGCGTGGACCCGCGAAAACTCAAGGGCGACGGTTTGCGCGGCCTGCCGGCACGCCTGGCCGAGACGCGGAACCTGGTCCGCCTGGCGGTGCTGCTATTGCTGGCCGGCGGCACGCTGGTCCTGATGCACACGCCGTACGAACCCCCGCGGTACAGCAAGGGTGATCGGGCGGCCGAGACGATCGTGGCCCGCGTCGACTTCTCGTTCCCCAACGAGGCGGCGACCAAGGAAAAACGCAGGAATGCTCGCCGCGAAACGCCCCGGGTCTACACGCCCAACCACAGCAGGACCAAGGCCCTGCGGGACGAGTTCGCCCGCCTGGTGCGGGCCGCAATTAATATAGCGAGGCCCCCCCCAAAGCCGGAACCGCCCGCGGCCAAAGCGGACGAAACCGGAAAGCCCGTGAGCCCTGCGGCCAAGACTACCGGCGCCCCGCAGGAGAAGGCCCCTGTCCCCGCGCCCAGCCCGGACTCGGCCGCCAAGGCCGCCCCGTCGGCCGGCCCGAAGGAAGGCCGGGACAAGGCCCGCAAGCAGGAGCAGGCCAAGGCCCTGGCGGCGCTCAAGAAGAGCTGGAAACTCACAGACCAGGAATTCAAACAACTGGTCGAGATCGTCAAGGACGAGAAAGGCGCCGAGCGTCTGCTCGAACAGTTCAACTCGGTCATTTCCTTCATCGACAGCCTGTGCATCCTGTCAAACGGCGACTACCTGGAAGAACTCCCGCCGAACCTGCAGGGCAAGGCGCCCAAAGAGTCCTACTTCTACATCTACGCCGACGAGAGAGAGGACAAGTACAACAAGAATCTGCTGCTGAACGTCGAGCACGCCTCCACGGCCCGACTGGTGGCCGAGAAGGCCGAGCAGGCGCTGGCCCTGGTCGGCCGGTACTGGTCGCTGCGGTCCAAGCTGCAGGACCGCATCGTCGATTCGCTGGCCCCCAACATGGTCAGGGACGAACAGCGGACCAAGGTCCGGCAGGACCGGGCGGCACGGGAAGTCCAGGAAGTGATGCGCGTATTCGCCCGCAAGGACGTGCTGGTTGTCGCCGACGACGTGATCGGCGACGACGAATTGAGAATCCTCACCGAGGAACACGCGGCCTACCTGGCCCAACTGAGCCCCTGGCGGCGAATCGGCGAGGTGGCCGGCTCCATCCTGATGGTGGCCCTGCTGGTATACCTGATGGTCGCCTTCACAATGGTCTACCAGCCAAACGTCGTCAACCGCCCGGTGCGGGCCTTCATCCTGGTGGTCCTGCTGCTGAGCGTGCTGGCCGTGGCCAAGTTCGCCCCCTACCGGCCGCCGCTGGCCGTCTTCCAGTTGATCACCGTGGCCATGATAATCACCATCGCCTACAATCGCCGCTTCGCCCTGGTCGTGGCCTGGCTGATTGCCTTGCTGGCCGCCCTGGTGGCCAGACTCTCCTATAGTGAGTCGCTGCTGATGATCGCCGGGTCGAGTGTGGCCGTTCTGCAACTGGGCGAAATCCGAACGCGGTCCAAGCCAATTCGCACCGGCTTCGTTACCGGCCTGGTCGCCTGCGGCGTGGTCTGGGGCCTGGCCCTGTGGAACCGCCAGTGGGCCACTGAGCGGATGCTGGTCGAAGGCGGACTGGCTTTTGCCTACGGACTGTTGCCGGGCTTCATCGTCCTGGGCGTGCTGCCGTTCATCGAACGGGTCTTCAGCGTGGTGACCAATATCTCTCTGCTGGAATTCTGCGACGCCAACCAGCCGGCCCTGAAGAAACTGGCCATCGAGGCTCCGGGCACCTACTCGCACAGCCTGCTGCTGGGCAGCATAGTCGAGCCGGCCGCCGAGGCCATCGGGGCCAACGGTCTGCTGGCCCGCGTCGGGGCCTACTTCCACGACATCGGCAAGGCCAACAAGCCGCACTACTTCACCGAAAACCGCGACCAGCTCGGCGACCTGCCGGACCACGACAAGCTCACGCCCCAGATGAGCAAGCTGATCATTGGCGGGCACATCAAGGACGGCCTGGACATGGCCCAGCAGTACGGCCTGCCCCGAGCCATCAACGCCTTCATAGCCGAGCACCACGGCACGACGGTCATCGAGTACTTCTATTACGAGGCCCTGAAGTCGAGCGACGAGCCGGTTGCCGAGACGCAGTTTCGCTACCCCGGGCCGAAGCCGCAGAGCAAGGAGACGGGCATCCTGATGCTGGCCGACAGTTGCGAGGGCGCCGTCCGCAGCATCAAGGACCCGACGGCCTCGAAGATCGAGGACCGCGTGCGCGATGAAACGGCTGCTCGACGGGCAGCTCAACGAGAGCGGCCTGTCGCTCAACGAAGTCCACGCCGTTCAGCAGAGTCTGACCAAATCGCTGATCAGTGTGCACCACGGGCGAATTGCATATCCCGACCGCCAGCAGCGGGAGGAGGCCGAGGCCAAGGCCAAACCTGCGGCGGAGGAAACGGCGGAGAGCGAATCCCCCCGGCCCCCCCGGGGGGCATCATCGGCACAGTCTGAAAACTCCGGATCGATCGAGGGGCGATGCTGAGCATTGAGGTCAACGACCTTCAGTCTCAATTGAAGGGCTGCAAGGCACGGGTTGCCAAGGCCGTGGGCTATCTCTTGCGGCAGGAGGCCGTGGCCGACTGCACGTTGTCGGTGACGCTGGTCGACGAGGCCCGCATCCGGGAACTCAACCGGCAGTACCTCGGCCGCGACGAGCCGACCGACGTCATCAGTTTCAACCTCTCCGACGGTGATCAGGCCGAGGGGCCCAGCGGCGAGATCGTCATTTCGGCCGAGCGGGCCGTGGCCGAGGCGGCCCGGCGCGGGGGCGATGCGGTCGGCGAACTGTTGCTCTATGCCGTACACGGCGTGCTGCACCTGGTGGGCTACGACGACCGCCAGCCCGGCCAGGCTGCAAAGATGCACGCCCGCGAGAACGAGATTCTGACCGCCCTGGGCTACCCGGACGTTTTCGCCGGGTCGCCCAAGCCACCCAAGCCACCCGGACCGGGCGGTCGTCACTAGGAGGGTCCTGTGGAGTACTTTCCATACCTGGCCGTGGCCTTGCTGGCCGCAGATGTCCTGTTGTCAACCTTCTCCAGCGCCTTGCGGACCTACTCGACCACCCGGCTGGAGGAGCAACTGTCGGCGGCCCATCGCCAGGGGGCACTGGAACTGTTCCTGGACCGCGAAGATTCGCTGGTTCTGACGACGGCCCTCTGGCGGCTGGCGGCCAGGACCGCCCTGGTCGTCCTGGTCACGCTGCGTCTGACGACACTCGGCGGCGGGGTGGCCCAGGTGGTCATCGGCGCCGGGGCGGCGGCCCTGGCCCTGCTGGTGCTGGCCGTCGCCGTGCCGGCGGCCTGCGCACGGTACAACAGCGAATGGTTCATCGTCCGCATGATGCCGCTGATGTATGTCCTGCGAGCGATAACCCAGCCGCTGCTCGGCGCCCTGCGGCTAGTCGACGTTCTGGTACGCCGCCTTTCGGGGGTCAGCCAGTCCAGCGACGCCAAGGACGACCTGGAAGACGAGTTGCTCAGCATCGTCAAGGAAGGCGAACTCGAGGGCACGATCGAGGAAGAAGAGAAGGAGATGATCGAGAGTATCTTCGAGTTCAAGGATACCGACGTTGCAGCCATCATGACCCCGCGAACCGACATGGCCTGCCTGGCCCGCCAGGCCACGCTGGCGGAGGCCCGCGACTTTGTGGCCGCCGAAGGTCACAGCCGCGTACCGGTCTACGAAGAGAACCTCGACGTCATCGTCGGCCTGCTCTACGCCAAGGACCTGCTGAGGGCCAGCGGGACCGAGGGCTTCGATCAGCGGCGGGTCGGCGAGATCATGCGAGAGGTTCTGTTCATCCCCGAAACGAAGAACCTGAGCGACCTGCTGCACGAGTTCCAGAGTGCCGGCGTCCACCTGGCCATCGTGCTCGACGAGTATGGCGGCACCGCCGGGCTGGTGACGATCGAGGATATCATCGAGGAAATTTTCGGCGAGATCATCGACGAGTACGACCAGAGCGAGCCGGAGGAAATTTCCAGGGTCTCCGAGACCGCCGCCGAGGTCGACGCCCGGACGCGAATCAACGACGTCAACGATGAGCTGAACATCACTGTGCCGGAGGACGAGGATTACGACACCATCGGCGGATTCGTCCTCTCGCAGTTGGGTCACATTCCCAAGGCCGGCGAACAGTTTGAATATAATGGACTGCTCATCACCATCCTGGAGGCCGACCAGCGGAAGATCGGACGCCTGAAGATCACGCAACTCGATCAGTACGACGAGTCGGACCAAGATTAAGGAGCTGTTGCAACAGCCCCTGAAAGCGGAGGCTTGACCCGTGGCCCTGGTGAGTGACGACGCCCTGACGCTGACTGTTTCCGACTACAGCGAGACCAGCCAGATTGTCACCTTCTTCACCCGCCACAACGGCAAGGTGCGGCTGATCGCCAAGGGATCGAAGCGGCCCAAGAGTTCGTTCGGCGGGACCATCGATCGCCTGCAACTTGTCCAGGCCGTCTTTTCGGTGCGCCGCCGGGAGACGCTCGGGCAGTTGACCGAACTGTCCATCAGCGAAACCCTGCCCGGACTGCGGACCAGCCTGAAGGCTTTCTACGGGGCGGCCACGCTGGGCGAAATCCTCGCCGGGGCGACCGAAGAGCTGGACCCGCACGAAGAACTGTTCAAAATTGCCGCCCAGACGCTTCGGCGCTTGAGTTGCGGGGATGATTCCGCTATCCTAATATACCGTTTCCAGGCCCAGGCCCTGAGGATTCTGGGCCTGATGCCCGAATTGCAGTTTTGTGTGGCCTGCCGTCGCAAAAGACCCGGCGGCAGAAGCGGGGTATTCAACGCTTTGGCCGGGGGATTGCTCTGCCGGAGGTGTTTAACCGAACAGGGCGAGCAAATGTCCGTCAGCGGCAAGGCGCTTGACGCCTTGGGGTTTCTGGCGACGGCCGACGACCGCCAGACCGAGCGAGTGAGGCTGAGCGTCCGGACGGCGGCCGACATTCGGAAATTGCTGTGCGACTATTGGCAACACGTTTTGGGACGTCCATTGCGTTCCATGCGTTGGGCGCCTTAGAAAAAGAAAATAAAAAAGAGAGACTCCCGGCCAAGGGAGAAATGCGATGCGTTGGTTGATAATCCTGGCCACAGTTGCGACCCTGCTGACACTGGTCGCGACGGCCGAAGCGAAGCTCGTCTTCCGCGGCGACAAGTGGGTCCTCGTGCCCGACGACGAGGATGCCTCGCTGGCGCCGACGCCGAAAAAGGTCGAGCCCGGGCAATCGCCGACCAACCCGCCGAGGGTCGAAGCGCCGCCGAGAGAACAGCCCCCGGCCCGGCCCGCTCCCGAGGTGCAGCCGCCGGTCCGGCAGCCGGTTGCCGAGCGGCCGCAGGTGAAGTTGCCGCCGACTGAAAAGCAAGTCGAACAGCCGGTTGAGCAACCCGTCGAGAAACCGCTCGTGGAGCCCCCCGCCCGGCCGCAGCCGCCGAGCGACGGCCAAACCGAATTCAAGTTTCGTGACGGCCGCTGGGTCCCGGCGATCAAGACCCGAACGCCCCAGCCAGTCCGCAAACCGGTGGCCAGGAGGCGGCTGACGCAAGAACCGGTCACAGAGAAACCGCCGACACGAGAGGCGGTAGTAGAGGCGCCGCCGGGCGAGAAACCTTCCCTTGAGGAACCGGTGGTTAAGAAACCGGCGCTTGCCATGCCGACGGCAGAACAACCTCCGGTCGCGCAACCGACCGAGACTCCGCCGGTCCAGAAGCCCGTGATTCGGGAAACCAGGGTCACAGAGAAGCCCGCCGCGCAGCCGCCGAGCGATGGTGAGACCGGATTCGAGTTCCGTGACGGACGGTGGGTTCCGGTAATCAAGGCCACCGAGGCTGAGCCCGCCGGCAAGACGGTGACACCTGACGTGGCGGAACTGCCGAAAAGGAAAATTCCGGAAACACCTGGCATCATCGACCAGCCGCGGGACAGGCGGCCGGCCGAATTGTCGCCGGTGGTGGCGGTTGTGCCGCTCCCGGATCCCATGCTGACCGTTTCGCGGGCCCCGAGCGTGGGCGAGAAGTACCGCAATCCCGCCCCGTCACAGGCCGCCGATGAGGCCGAGCAGATTGTCGATGCGGCCGGCCAGGGGTCGCCCGAGGAACTGGCAACCGTTCGTTCGATGATCGAGCGTTTCCGCGGCAACCGTTTCGCCAAGACGGCCCGGGCGGCGGCCAGGTTTCTGAAGAGGCATAAGAACTCGGCTTACGCCGAGGCGGTCGCCTGGCTGCGGGCCGAGGCCGTTTTTGCCGGCGGCGACTATTACAAGGCCTTCAGGGCCTACGAGGATTTCATCGACAACTATGCCGGCAGCCGCATGGTCGACAAGGCCCTGGTCCGCGAGATGGAGACGGCCGAAGCCCTGTTGGGCCCGGCCCGCCGCAAGGTGCTCGGGCTGGGACTGGGCAGCGGCAACGACGAGGCCGTGGCCATTCTGGAGAAGGTTTACGCACACCGGCCGACGGGGCCGTTGGCCGCCGACGCGATCTTCCGCATCGGGGAGTTCAACACCGCCAAAGGAAAATTCGAAGAGGCCGAGGAGATGTACCGGCGGTTTCTGGACGAGTTTCCGAACCACCCCCGGTCGCGGCAGGCTCAACTCCTGGCCGCCCAGAGCGCCATGGCCTCGAGCCTGGGACCGACCTACGACGACGCGTCGATGAATCGGGCCCAGGACCTGCTCAGGAGCTACCAGGACAAGTATCCGCAAATGGCCGCCAGGGAAAACGTGGCCGGGGCCCTGGAGAAGATTCGCCGCAACCGGGCCCGGAAGAAATACGAGATGGCCGCCTATTACTGGCGGGCCAGGCGCCCCAAGGCGGCGACCTTTTACGCCAGGAAAGTTCTGGGAGAGTTCCCCGGGACACCGGCGGCCGCCGAGGCCCGGCAACTGCTCGAGAAGATCGCTGCACGATAAAAGATCAGGCGAGGATAATGCCATGAAACGGTTGACGCTGCCCATACCTCTGCTGGCGACCGCCGTCCTGCTGGCCGGTTGCTTCGGCTATACGACCGAGCCGCTGCACCGGACGAGCGTCAGGACTGTGGCCGTTCCGATCTTCCAGTCGGACGAGTTCCGCCGGGGATTGGAAATGGAGTTCACCAAGGAACTGATCCGCATGATCGAGCTTCGCACTCCCTACAAGGTGACCAGCGAGGAGCGTGCCGACACGGTAATCACGGGCAAGATCGTCGACCTGCGGGAAGGCGTCCTGACGGAGGACGACCGCGACAACGCCTCGGTGATTCAGACGTCGCTTTACGTGGATTACCGATGGAAGGATTTGCGCACGGGCCGCATCCTGCGCTCCGGGCGGCCCCACCAGGCGTACCCTTACGCTCCGGTGGAGGGGCAGACCCTGAGAAGTTCGACGACCTTCGCCATCCGCAAACTCGCCGAGAAGATTGTCGAGGACATGGAAGAGGACTGGTAGGTGCGCTGGGCCGGGCCGTGAGAGCCTTGGGCCTCAATGCATATAGCAGGGAAGATGATGCCCGTCTCTTTCTCTTTCTCTTTAAAGAGGAGACGGCGGTTCGCGGTGGATTGAAAACAGGAGCATCGTGTGAGTTACCAGTCGAACAATTCCAATCCCGAGCAGCGGCCGGGGCAAGGCCAGGGCGGCCCGGGCCGTCCTGGTGTGCCGCCGTCGCGCGGACTGCGGTCCATGATGCTGACCGTCCTGATCCTGGGCCTGGCCTTCCTGGCCGTCCTGAGCCTGACCAGCAAGGACGACGACAAGGTCATCACCTCGCGAGCCGAGTTGGAAAAGCAACTTGAGGAGCGACCCGAGGCTTTCAAGGAAGCCTATATCCAGGACCAGAAGGTGTATGCCGTCCTGCGAAAGGAATCCGTCAAAGAGGGCGAGCCGAGCCGATTCGAAATCGTCATTGTCAAGGACTCTGAGGATGAGTGGGACAGGTTGTTGTCGCAGAAGCTCGGGGATCGCTATGTGGCCAAGGAAGACTCGACCAACATCTGGGCCTACATCCTGCCCTTCCTGCCATGGGTGTTGCTGATCGGGTTGTTCTACTTTTTCTTCATCCGCCAGATGCGTCAGGGCGGCGGGCCGGGCGGCGTGCTTAACTTCGGCCGCACCAGGGCCAAGCTCTTCCGCCGTGAGAACTCCAAGACCACCTTCGAAGACGTGGCCGGGATGATCGAGGCCAAGGAAGAGGTCTGCGAGATCATCGAGTTCCTGCGGAACCCCAAGAAGTTCCAGAAACTCGGGGCCCGGATGCCGCGCGGCCTTCTGTTCATCGGCCCGCCCGGGATCGGCAAGACCCTGCTGGCCAAGGCCATTGCCGGCGAGGCCGACGTGCCGTTCTACAGCATCAGCGGGTCGGACTTCGTGGAGATGTTCGTCGGCGTCGGAGCCAGCCGCGTCCGCGACCTGTTCCGCCAGGCCAAGGAAAATTCGCCCTGCATCATTTTCCTCGACGAGATCGACGCCGTCGGCCGGCGGCGGGGCATGGGCTTTACCGGGGCCCACGACGAGCGCGAGCAGACCCTGAACGCCATCCTGGTGGAGATGGACGGTTTTGAGACCAGCGACCAGGTGGTCGTCATCGCCGCGACGAACCGGCCCGACGTTCTCGACGAGGCCATTCGCCGGCCGGGCCGTTTCGACCGCGAGGTGGCCATCAGCCTGCCGGACATCAAGGAACGCGAGGCCATCCTGAGAGTCCATTCCCGGGCCGTGACAATGGCCCCGGCGGTCGACCTGAAGCTCATCGCCCGGGGCACTCCGGGCTTCAGCGGGGCGGACCTGGCCGCCCTGATCAACGAGGCCGCCCTGGCGGCCACCATGACCGAGAAAGACGCCGTCGAGCTGACCGATCTGGAGGAAGCCCGCGACAAGGTCCGCTGGGGCCGAGCCAAGAGATCGCGGGTCATGGACGAGATGGACAAGCGAGTCCTGGCCTACCACGAGGCGGGCCACGCCCTGCTGACCGTGCTGCTGCAGCCGGACGTTGAGCCGCTGCACAAGGTGACCATCGTCCCTCGTGGAGCGGCCATGGGAGCGACAATGTTCCTGCCGCAGAAAGATCGTTACGTGATTCGCCGCCGCGAGTGCCTGGGCAACATCATGGTCTCCTTCGGCGGGCGAATCTCCGAGGAACTGGTCTTCGAGGACATTTCCAGCGGAGCGTCCGACGACATCAAGCAGGCCACCGGCCTGGCCCGGCGAATGGTCAAGGAATGGGGCATGAGCAGCGCCGTCGGTCCCGTTCGCTACACCGACCGCACGAACCAGGAACAAGCCATCGGCATCGAGATGCCCGGCGTACACGATTACAGCGAAGAGACGGCCCGGGAAATCGACGCGGAAGTGCGGCGGGTGATCGACGGCTGCTACGGGAAGGCCAGCCAACTGCTGGTCAGCAATCGCGACAAGCTCGAGCGACTGGCCGAGGCACTGCTGGCCTTCGAGGTGCTGGACGCCGATGAGGTCCAGCAGATAATCGAGGGCCGGGAACTTCAGCGGCCGACGGCCGAGGCCGAGGCTTCCGAAGCCCAGGCCGCAGGACAAGAGGGCGAGGCGCCCGTCCGCGATTCGCGGGACAACGAGTCGTCGGCCGGCGCGGCGGCGGAGCCGCTGCCGGAACCGAGCCCGTAACAGAAGAACACCAGGAGTCCCCCGGCACTTGCCAATGAGCAGCAAAGACATCGAGTTGACCGTCACCCACAATCCTCGCGTCATCAGCGCCGGCCTGGCGCCGACGGCCGAAGATGAAATGCGGGCCGCCGGCGTGACCGAGTACGGCATTCGCACCATGGCCCCCAAGACCCGGCACCTGGCCATCATGCTCGAAAACGTGTCGCGGCTGCACGCCAACCTGATCAAGCAGCACATTCTCTCC
>JAACEH010000338.1 GCA_011682595.1 Anaerolineaceae bacterium | reverse complement strand
CCGAAGTGCGCAAAATTCCGCACCAGACAAATCCGCAGCCGATTCCCCTCAGAACAGGGTTTCCTCGCCCGGTGGCGGGACGAGTTTGCCCGCCCCTGGGAATCGCATCTTCCGCAACATCTTCTCCCAAACCTTGCGGGGCAGGATAGCCTCGACGTAATCGCGGCGACCCAGGGCGAACGGTTGCTCCAGATCATCGGGAGCGGTCATGTCCAGCAGCCGCAGCAGGTCGCGGTCCGGTGAAGCCGTGCGAGCGATAATGTGCACCTTGCCGGGCACGTAGCCGCTGTTGGCGGCCACGACCATGTAACGCCCGAGCTGCCGGGTCCACCTGGCGGCCAGGATCTCCTCGATCCGACACGGCGCGGCGACCGGCGCCAGGGCCACCCGCCACATGAAGTGCGGTTTCTGGCGCGACCACCGGGCCAGGGCCCGCATGACCTCGGCCCGGCAGCGACGCAGGCGGTCCAGCTCCGCAGAATCGTCGGCCAGCAGTTGCCCCGGGCCGTCGTTACGCTCCAGCAGGGCCATCGCCTCGGCCGTCGCCGGATCGCTCGAACGGCCCGCGCTGTTCAGCAGCACCGCCACTTCCCGCAGGGCCGTCCTGGAGAACCGTTTTGCCCCGGCGGGCAATGTCGGCCGGGTGATTCTGGGGTGGCCCGCCTCGGCGGCCATTGTCGCCAGCCAGGTCAGGTGGCCGACCTCGCCGAGTTCGCCCAGAAGCCGATAGAGAACCACCCCGGCCGGCTCGGCCGTCTGCGGCGCGGCTGGCTCGATGACCGTCGCCTTCAGGTTCGCCGGGTGGCGATGAACGTCGATCTGAAGTGTCGCCACCCCGGGCAGCACCGCCTCGTCGCTTGCCCCCAGGTCCAGCGCCAGCAGCGCCCCCAGCGCCCCCAGCGCCCCGGCGCCGACCTGTCGGGCCCGCTCGGCCAGGTGACGCCCGGTGAGCAACCGGTCCTTCTCGGGCGTCAGCAGCACCGACGACGTGCCCTCTCCGCGGTCGGCAAACCACCGGGCGGCCATCCGGGCACCCGCCATACCGGCAGCGTCGCCCCGGCAGGCGATCACCAGTCGCCGCCCCTCGGCCCGGCGGGCGAACGATTCGAAAATCTCGGCCTCTGCGCTGGGCACAACGTCGCTCCTGATTACTCCTCTTACTTCATTATAGGCCAATCACCAACAACGGCGAACCCTCTGGCCCCAGTCGCCCCGGCTGCCCCTTCAGGCGGCGGCAGAAAGTTTTTCCGAAAAACGCCCATATTTGATCTCGGTCAAGGGTTCCCGCTCGATTATAGCCTATGATTATTGTAGACGGGCAGGACAGTCCTCTAATGAATGCAGAAGGGAATGAACATGCCGCTTCGCAAGATCGTCAGAATCGACCGGGAAAAGTGCAACGGTTGCGGCCAATGCATCCCCAACTGCGCCGAAGGGGCCCTGGCCCTGGTGGACGGCAAGGCCACAATCGTCCAGGACAGTTACTGCGACGGCCTGGGCGCTTGCCTGGGCGAGTGCCCCACCGGAGCGATCAGCATCATAGAACGCCAGGCCCCGAGCTTCGACGAGGAGGCCGCCGTGCAGCACGTCGCCCAACTACAGGACACTCACCGCAACCAGGACGCTGGCCGGGCAACCGACCTCCCGGCCCGAACCGCCTGTTCCACGGCGGCACTTCCGGCCGGCCGCAGCGGCTGTCCGGGCATGCGAGCTATGGAATTTCAACATAAGGAGCCTCCGGCCGACGACGGGCCGGCGCCGCACCCCAACACGGCGCACGGAGCGGTCCGAAGTGCGCTGGGACACTGGCCGATCCAGTTGGCCCTGTTGCCGCTGGAGGCTCCATTTTTCAGGGATCGGGAACTGGTGATTGCAGCCGACTGTACGGCCTTCGCCCTGCCGCAATTGAATCCCGAGTTGCTCGCCGGACGGGCCTTGGCGATTTTCTGCCCGAAGCTAGACGACACGCGGCCCTACGCCGAGAAGCTGACCGAGATCCTGCGGCGCAACACGATCCGCGGCCTGGTCCTGGTGCATATGGAGGTGCCCTGCTGTGGCGGGATTGTGGCCCTGGCCCACCAGGCCGCCGAGCAATGCGGTCGCCTGCTGCCGGTTCGCGACATTACGGTCGGTTGCCGGGGCGAAATCATGGCCGACCAACTCGCCGTCGTGGGGGGGTAAAGCGTTTTGCATTTTTGGCGCGACGGCGGCCGTTTAGAGGTTACGGCCCGGCCAGATGAACCTTGAAGACGGTGATGAACGGTTTGTCTGCGGTGCCTTCGCCCGCCAGGTCAATAGTGCACTTCAGTGCCACCAGGGGCCGGCCCGAGGCGTCGGTGAAACTGCACGGCACGCGGCCGGCATAAAGAAACTCGTGCGAGCCGTCAACCCGGCCTCGGAAAGTCAACAGCGGTTCGCCGCCGGGGGCTCTTTCTTCGTCGAGCCAGATGGTCCCCGGCACGGCAAACTCCTTGTCGCCGCAATGGAAAACCGCCTTGCGGTTGGTCTGGAAACGAACCGCGTAGATGGCCGTCTCGGTTTTCGAGGCCGAGAACTCGAACCCAGGAGCCGGCGCCGCCTGTTTGACGTCCGCCGGGTCGACCGGCCCCGAACTCCTGGCCGTCAGGGCCGGGTTCGGTGTCCAGTCCTCGGCCTTTGCAGCGGTTGCTTTCTTCTGAGATCCCTCGGCCGGCTCGTGGCCGCCACACCCCGCCAGGCCAGGCGCCAGAGCGGTCATCATCACCGCCACGGCCAACACCAAACGCTCGGTCGTCATCTTCGTGGTTCCTCTTAATCCCGATCGCGCGGTCAATCCCCTACGCCCGCGAAGAGATTACCGTCCGTCGAAAGAAAATGCCAGGGGATTACCGCGGAAGTGGCGGAGAATCGGGACTCAGCGGCGCCCGTTACCGTTTCGTTTACCGTTGTTGTTTCCGTTGCGGCTGATCAGCTCCAGGTGCCCCTGGCCCAGGAGTTCTTCGATCTCGCTCAGCAGCGAAGCCTCGGGCCTGACGCGATACCCGGGACCGGCCGCGATGACGGCCCGGAAGTTCTGCGGCGTGGTCAGCTCGACCAGAACCCCCACCTTGCCCGGATGGGCGGACAGAATGTCGCACAGCCGTCGGAGCGTCTCGTCCTCCAGCGATTGTTCGTGCAGCCGCAGGCGAATCGCGGCGGTCAGTTTCTCGTGGGCCTCCTCGATCGAGTAGACCGCCGAGATGCGGACGCTCGGTTCTTCCCACCTCCGGCTGACCCGGCCGTCCACCAGAAGCACCCGGTCTTCCTGCAACAGTTGATCGAACTCCTGGATCGCCTTATCGAAGACCACGCACTCGACGGTGCCCTCGAAATCCTGCAGGGTGACAATGACCATCTTCGATCCGCGTTTGGTCAGGCGGTCGCGGCGGGTGGTAACCATGCCGCCAAGGCGGACCGGGGCGTCCTCGCTCTTATGTTTCAGGTCGGCCGTTGTGGCCTTGGCGTACACCCGAAGCGTCTTCTCGTGCTCGGCCAGTGGGCTCGACGAGACAAAGAAACCCAGCACCTCCTTTTCCATCTGCAGGAGCTTACTTGGCGGCCACTCCTCGATCTCGGGCAGCGCCTGGCGGTCCAGATCCTCGGCGTCGCCGATGCCGCCAAAGAGGCTGGTCTGTCCGCTGCGGCGGTCGGCCAGGGCCCGGTTGCCCTGGGCCAGGGCCCGGTCCAGGACGACGGTCAACTGGCTGCGGGCTGCGCCGAGGGAGTCGAAGGCCCCGCACTTGATGAGGCTCTCGACGACCGCCCGGTTGACCAGCCGCAAGTCGACGCGCTCGGCAAAGTCAAACAGCGAGCGGAACGGGCCGCCCTGTTGACGGGTTTCTATGATCGCCTCGACCGCCTTCTCGCCGACGCCTTTGACGGCGGCCAGGCCGAAGCGGACCGTCCCCTCGACGACCGTGAAGCGGCTGGCCGACAGGTTGACGTCCGGCGGGCGGACCTCGATGCCCATCCGCCGGCACTCGGCGATGTCGTCGACCACCTTGTCGGTGAAGGCCGAGTCGTAGGTCAGTTGGGCGGCCATGAACTCCACCGGGTGGTAGGTCTTCATGTAGGCCGTCTGGTAGGCGATCCTGGCGTAACGCGTGGAGTGGCTCTTGTTGAAACCGTAGCCCCCGAAGCGGGTGATCAGGTCCCAGATCTCGTGGACCAGGGTCTCGGGCAGTTGCTTCTTCTGGCAGCCTTCCTTGAAGACCTCTTCCTCGGCGGCGATGGTCTTGTGGCTTTTCTTGCTGATGGCCTTGATCAGTTTGTAGGCTCGAGGCAGCGGAATGTCGCCCAGCAGGTTCAGGATCTGCATGACCTGTTCCT
>JAACEH010000337.1 GCA_011682595.1 Anaerolineaceae bacterium | reverse complement strand
CGACGGTCAGTTCGCGGCCAAACACCTGCCGCTCGACGAGGGCCTTGTCGTGCAAGGCGAACACCTCGGCCAGCCCCTCGGCGTACCTCTGCCGATCACCAACCAGCGTAACCGCAACACTCGACCCGTCGTCGATCGGTTTGACCACCACGTCTGGCCCCAGGGCCTGGTAGGCCTCTTCCGCCGCATCGTCGTCGCCCTGGGCCACCACCTGCCAGGGCGGCGTGGGCAGCCCGGCAGCGACGAACAACTCCTTGGCGGCAACCTTGTCCATGGCCTGGCGGCTGGCCTGGCCCCCCGAACCGACATAGAGGATGCCCATGGCCTCGAGTTGGTCCTGCAGCGCCCCCCCTTCGCCGAAGGGGCCGTGCAGGGCGATGAAAGCCAGGTCGAAGTCCGGCCCGGCCAGGCTCGCCACGTCCTGGGGCTTCAGGTCGATCTCCTGAACCGGGAAGCCTGCTTCGCGCAGGGCCCGGCCGACCTCGCGGCCCGACATCAGAGAGACCTCGCGCTCGCTGCCCACCCCGCCCATGAGCACGGCGACGCGGACCCGGCGGGGATCGCAGGCCGGAACGTCGGCCAGAAAATCGGGACGTGATTTCACGGGGCTCGTCAACACGGATCACCAGATTTCAAGTTCCAGTTCCAGGAACGTTTCGCTCCGCTCGTACAAGTTCGATCAGATCGCGGACATCCTTGGCCGTCGCTTCCTTGTTGGCGACGATGTAGTTGGCGTGCTTGCGCGACACCGACGCCCCGCCGACCCTGGCGCCCTTGAGGCCCGCCTGGTCGATCAGGGCCCCGGCGCTCAACCCGCGAGGGTTCTTGAAAATGCAACCCGCCGACCGGTTGGCCACGGGCTGGGAATTCTTCTTGGAGATCCAGACCTCCTTCATGAACCTGGTGATACGCCGCTCGTCGTCCTCACCCAGGCGGAACTCCGCCTCGAGGATAAACCGGGCGCTGATGTTGCTGGTCCGGTAACCGAAAGCCAGGCCGTCGCGCTCGCGATAGAAAGTCTGCCCGCGGGAGTCCATCACCTTGACGCGCTCGACCACCTGGCTGATGTCGCCGAATTTGCCGCCGGCGTTCATGCGGACCGCCCCGCCGACCCATCCGGGAATGCCGATCAGGGGCTCGAGGCCCGCCAGGTGCGCCCGGACGGCCCCGCGAACCAGTTTCGACAACCCCAGGCTGGCCCCGGCCCGGATGAGGTCTTCGGTTATCGACAACCCGCCGAAGCCCTTGGGGTCCAGTTGAATGACCACGCCGCGGACCCCCTGGTCCGAGACCAGGACATTCGAGCCGTTGCCCAGAACACGAATCGGCAGGTCCGTCTCGGCCACGCGCTCGAGAAGACCTTTGAGCTGCTCCTCGGTCTGCGGCCTGGCGAAATACTCGGCCGGCCCGCCGAGACGAAACGTCGTCAGCGGCCCAAGCTCCTTGTTCTTCTCAACGATTTCCTCGTAACCTTTGAAGAGTTTCATGCGTCCTCGCTTTCCACTGCCGTACCCCCCGGGCGGAAGGGGATGATTATCTTCCTGCCGTGCCGGCGGCCTTGCGGCTCAGTCGCTCCAGCACCTGGTCGGCAACCTGGTGCACGCTGCCGGCGCCCATGGTGACCAGGCAGTCGCCCGGCCGCAGGTCGGCTTCCAGCACCTCGGCAATCTCGCCGAAGGTCTGCAGGTAGCGGGCCTCGCCGCCGGAGCGGCGAATCTCGCTGACCATGTCCTCGGAGCTAACGGCCTGCTTCTCGGCCTCGCTGTCGCGGACGAAGTAGATGTCCGGAACCAGGGTCACGTCGGCCAGGCCGAAACTCTTGGCGAAGTCCTCCATCAGAAACCGCGTGCGGCTGTGCTGGTGCGGCTGAAAGACGACCCACAGCCGCTGGGGCTCGTAGGCCTCGGTGATGGCCCGCAGCGAGGCCTGAATCTCCGTCGGATGATGGGCGTAATCGTCGACCACGGTGATGCCGCGGGAAATACCTTTTAGTTCCATCCGCCGGGCCACGCCGCTGAAGGTGCTCAGGCTGCGCAGAATCGCGTCGCAGTCGGCCCCGCAGTGAGTGGCCAGGGCCGCCGCCGCCAGGGCGTTCATCACGTTGTGCCGCCCGGGCAATTTCATCTGGGCCTGGCCCAGCCGTTTGCCGCCGTGGAACAGTTCGAACCGGCAGACACCGCGGAAGGCCTGCACGTTGACCGCCCGCCAGTCGGCTGAGGGGTGGTCGATGGCGAAGGTTTCGACCGGGGCCGAGATGCCCTCAACCACCTCCGGCAGATTGCGGTCCTCGCCATTAACCACGAGCAGCCCGTCCGGCGGCACAAGCGAGGCGAACGACGCGAAGGCGGCCTTGACGGCGGCCAGATCGCGGTAACAGTCGGGATGATCGAAATCGACGTTCAGGATGGCCGCCAGGTGCGGGTAGAGTTTCAGAAACGATCTGTCGTACTCGCAGGCTTCGGCGACGAAGGGTCTGCCTCCGCCGGCCCGGCTGCCGCCGCCAAGTTGCGACACCTCGGCCCCGACAACGTACGACGGGTCCAGCCCGGCCAGGGTCAGCATGTAGGCCACCAGGCCCGAGGTGGTCGATTTGCCGTGCGTCCCGGCCACGGCCACGCCCAGGCGCGACTTCATGGCCTCGCCCAGCAGGCCCGCGTACCTGGTGACGGGAAGCTGCCGCTGGAGGGCGGCCGCCAACTCGGGATTGTCGGCCTTGATGGCGGCGCTGGTAATCACGCGGTCGAGTTGCTCGGGCAGGTTCTCGGCCCGCTGCCCGATGGCCACACTTGCCCCCAGGCCGGCCAGGTGGTCCAGGTGCGGCGACCCCTGGCGGTCGGACCCCGAGACGATGGCCCCTTCGCGCAGCAGCACTGCGGCCAGGCCGCGCATACCGCAACCGCCGATGCCGATGAAGTGAACTCGCCGGCCCTCAAAGGGGCTTTGCCGGGGGACAAAACGAAGGTTTGAATTCGCCGAGTCGGTCATCGTTTGCAGTGTAGACCTTCCGCATGAAACTGTCAACTCTACCGGGCGCAGTTTACCG
>JAACEH010000067.1 GCA_011682595.1 Anaerolineaceae bacterium | reverse complement strand
AGGCGGAGGGGTGGCCGAGTGGTCGAAGGCGGCGGTCTTGAAAACCGCTGTACGGGTAACCGTACCGGGGGTTCGAATCCTCTCCCCTCCGCCAACCAACGCCGGGCTCGACGTAAGTCGCCGAGCCCACGTACTTTGCGTTCTGTTGTTCATGGCCGCCGTCCTCACCGCGCTGAGTGTGTCCTGCCAGCCGTGTCCCCGTTGGACTCGGTCGGGTCCTTCTTGTCGCCGGCGCTTGCCGCGCCGTGGCGTCACGGTCAGGATCGCCCTGGTGGTGTTGTTCATCGGGACCGCCCGGCTCCTGCGGTTCTTCGTCCTTCACTTTCTCGTCACGGTCTTGCCCCCAGGCACCTTCTTCTGCCACATCTTCTTGCAGATGTGGCCGCGGCCGAAGTCAATGTCGGACGATGGGCAGGGCCGCTGCGTGAGTCACCAACAAGGGAGGGCGGAAGCACCCGAGTGCCGCTCAGCGCGTCTCGGCGTCGGCGCGCCACAGCTCTGGCGGAACTGGCTGGACGAGATGCCGCAGCGCTTCTTGAACGCCTTGGAGAAGTGGAACGCGTCAAAGAAACCTGTCTGGCGGGCCACGGCATCGAGTTTCAGGCCGAGGGAATCGCCTGCAGCATGCGTGGCGACAAGGCTTCGCCCGACTGGCACCAGTACAGCGACATGTTCCTGGTCATTCTGAAAGCTCCCATGGCGGCCGGTTGCTCGCCGCTGACCGATCCGCGTTACGTCGATGCCGGCGGCGAGGCCGGCTACAGCCGCGGCGACTGCCCGGTGGCCGACGACCTGTACAGTCGCGAAATCAAGATTTCGTTGGACCAGTGGTATTCGGCGGAAGATTGCAGTAACATTGTCCAGAGAATCAACAAGGTTCTGTCGGCCTGCTGCACGGAAGATCCGAAGGCGGCGAAGTGGCTGTAAGATACCGGTGACGGTCGGCACTGGGCCGTGAATCGCGAGGACACGATGATACAGAGCGTGAACTGGAATTTCTTCGATGCCCGCACAACGGTGGGCCGCCACGTCCGACTGCAGGAAGGCGGGCTGCACACCGCCGCCGACCGACCGCGGCTGCATCCGGCCTGGCCGGTCCTGCCGGTGGTGGTCACGGAGTCTCGCATCCGGCAATCCCAGCGCGCCGTCTACCGGGCCCTGGAGGCCTGCCGGAATCTGCGAATCGAACTGAGCGGCTACTGGCTGCATCACGGCGTCGAGTACGTCACCTTCGGCCGCACCGGCCGGCGACCGCAGGACATGACGTTCCACGATTGCCACGGCCATCTCGGCGGGCTGGCCGCCCACTATCACATTCCCGACGGCGACCTCGACAGTGTCGTCGGCGAGATGGAGCGGCTCGGCGTCGAGCAGAGTTGCGTCTTCAGCTTTGCCGGCGTGACCAGCGACGAGTGTGTGGGCAATGACATTGTCGCCGACGCCGTCAAGCGATATCCCGACCGCTTCATCGGGTTCACGCTACTGAATCCACACCGCGGCCGCGAGGCCATGCGAAAGTGTACATTCGACCGTGAAGTGCTCTAGAATCAAGGCATGAACCTTACCGGAAGGAGGCCACCAGTGGCTGTCGAGTATCGATTCTCTTTTGGGCCGTGGAACATACACACGGGCGCCGACCCCTTCGGCCCGGAGGTTCGGCCCGCCATGGCGTTTGACCGCAAAGTAGCCTTGTGCCGGGAACTGGGCTTCCAGGCCATGCAGTTCCACGACGATGACGCCGTGCCTGACCCCGAGGACAAGAGGCCCGCTCAATTGGAGAAGGCGGCCGCCGAGGTCAGGAAGATCCTGGAAGACGAAGGCCTGGCCGCCGAGTTCGTTGCCCCGCGCCTGTGGGAGCATCCCATGGGCATTGACGGGGCCTACACGGCCAACGACCCGGCGGCCCGCAGGTGGGCCATCGAGCGGAGCAGGAAGGCCATCGACATCGCCCGCGGTCTGGGCACGCGGATGATCGTGCTCTGGCTGGCCCGGGAGGGCACGTATGTCCGCGAATCCAAGAACGCCGTCGACGCCCACAAGCACCTGGTGGACGCCATCAACGCCATGCTGGCCTACGACAGCGAGATTGAGATCGCGATTGAACCAAAGCCGAACGAGCCGACAGACCACGCTTACCTGCCGACCATCGGCCACGCCCTGGCGATTGCTTCCCGGGTGTCTGACCCTGACCGAGTCGGGGGGTTGATCGAGACGGCGCACGCGATCCTGGCTGGACTCGATCCCTCGGACGAAATGGCCTTCGCCCTTTCCATGGGCAAGCTCTGGAGCGTCCACTTGAACGATCAGAACGGCCTGAAGTTCGATGAGGACAAATCCTTTGGCATGGCCAATCTCCGGGCGGCTTACAATCAGGTGCGTGTCCTGGAACTCGGGGGCTATGCCAAGAGCGGGCGCTGTGTGGGTCTGGACGTGAAGGCCCTGCGTACGCAGAAAGCGGAGGTCGCTTGCCGCCACCTGGCCAACAGCCGGCGGATGTTCCTGGCCCTGGTCGAGAAGGTGCGCACGTTCGACACCGAACTTGAGCGGCAGTGCATCGCAGACCGCGACTACGAGGCCTTGGAGATGGCCGTCATGGAACACCTCATGGGTCTGGAGTAGCCCCGTCCGGCCCACAACAGAAAAAGGAGTACAGGGCATGCGCATCAAGCAATCCTTCTGCTGCCCCTGCTTCAAGACCGCAGACATGAGTCTGGACAAGCTGTGCCGGGCGGCGGCCGAGATTGGTTATGCGGGCCTTGAGCTGTGGTTTCGCGGCGACGATTTCGAGGAGCTGGTGGAAACCACCCAACGGCACAACCTGGCGATCACCACGATGTGCGGCCACACCTCGCTGACCGACGGCCTCAACAACCGGGCCAACCATGGGCGCATCGAAGCGGAACTTCGCGAGTCGATTGATATCGCCGCCAAGTTGGGCATCCCGGGCCTCATCTGCAAGGCCATCGCCCGGACCGGCTACGACCTGTATCTGGCGCACGAGTTCACCCCCGGTGGAGACCGAATCGATGCCCTGCGGCAGGCCTTCGCCATTTGCGATCAGCAATAGTCATTGGCCTGAGCCCCGGATCCTGGTCGCCGTGGAATGCCGGGCCCGAGTGTGCCGTTTACCGTCCAGATGGAGAAGGCCGATGCCACCAGCGGAGTGCGGGCGTGGGAACTCGCGCAGAACGACTCGCTTCCAACTGGCGGCAACGAGGGGTCGGAATCGAGCCGGCCGGCCGGTGCTTCGACGTCGCGGGTGGCCTCTGGCATGGCCCGGACGACAAGGGATAGGGATGCCCGGCACCTGACTCCAACGAGACCGTGAAGGAGATTTCCATTGACGCTGCAGGGATCACGTACATACATCGGCTTCGGCTTCGGAGCCATTCAGGCGGGGCTGTTTCTGCACGAAGCGTTTCAGTCCGGCAACTTCCGGCGGCCGATGAAATCGGGACCGCCGTGCCTGGAGTCGACTACTACGTGTCGCCGGGAGAGGGGAGCCTCAGCCGGTTGCTGGCCGAGGGACTTCGCAGGAAGGCGACCCGCGGCGGCCCCCGGGCCGTCGTCTATGTGGCGGAAAATCACAACCGTGCTGCTGAAATCCTGGAATCCCACACCTTGGGCGCGCTGCGAGAGTCTGAGCGGGAAACGGTGCGGCCGTGGGTCCGATTCTTGAACACGGTGATCGGCAAGATGAGTGGGGTCGTCTCGGATCCCGAGCAGATAAAGTCTCAGCAATTGGCGCCGGTCACCCCCGGCGCCAACCGCGCGCTCCTGGTGGAGGAGTTCAACAGGACCCTGATCTCGCGGATAGCCTTTGACGATTCGCTGCCCGAGCCCGGATTTCAACCCGGAATCACCGTGTTCGAGCAGAAGGACGACCTTTTGCCGTTCTCCGAGGCCAAGCTCTACGGCCACAACGCGACGCACGCCTTGGCGGCCTACGTGGGGGCAATGCTCGGCTTGCGGCACATCTCGGACCTGGCCCAGGTGCCGGGCGCCATGCAATTCCTCCGGACGGCCCTCATCGGGGAATCGGGGGCGACCCTGATCCGAAAGTACCGCGCCGTCGATCCGATACGACCCCGTGGAGATGGATGGACTGCCGGCCGGCCCCGCGAAAGCGGGGGGGGGGCAGGCCAAAAGTGCAGCCAGCGCCATCTACGGCTATGCGACGAACGTCCAGTACGACGCCCAGCAGAATATCGTCGCCTTTGACATCGAGGCTACGATCACCAACCTGACACCCTGGCCGTACGGCTGGACGGAGGACGGCAACAGCCATAGCGAGTGGACTGACACCCGTACCCAGTATGAAGGAACATTGTATGACACCAAGTTGACGGCCGAGTTCGCCGTGGACATCCTGACCGGCCTGGGCGGCCTGCCGCCCGCGGCCTTCACAATGAAGACCCCGGTTTCTTGGTGTTCCTTATTCCATCCTGAAGGCATCGGCGTCTGCCGGCCCGACGGCATCCTGGAATGTCCGGGCCTGCGGCCCTATTGCCGCTTCTTGGCTTCGGGCAGCCAGGTGAAATCGTACTTCGGTTTCCAGCCCAGCCGCTGGTGGGTGTATTCGACGTCGTAGAGCTTTGCGGCCTCCGGGGCTCCCAGGACGTAAAAGACCTCGTACCCGAGGTCCGGCAACTCCAGGGCCAGCCGGGCCGCCTCGCCGATGTCGCGGCGGTCGGTGCATGGTGCGTTGCGCTCCTTGATACTCTTTCCGTACTTGTCGACGGTGTTCTCAGGATCATCGGCCGAGAGGACATAGCCCACCCGAAGGACGGCCACCTGGAGATCGAATTCCCTCTGGTACTGTTCGGCGATGACCTCCTGGCAGACCTTCGTCAGGCCGTAAATGCCTGACGACTTCAGCGGCAGGTCGCGCGTGCGGCGGGGGGGAGTCTTGTGCTCCCAGACCGCGATCTCGCCCGAGATCAGGACGTAGCGCTTGATGCCGCACTCCAGGCCGGCGAAGAACAGGTTCGCCGTGCCCTTGACGTTCACGTCGAACGGCGCCACCGGCGTGTCGTAGGCTCCGGCCTGTCGCGAGGCCATGTGGGCGATGACGATGGCTTGGACGCCGTCGACACTGCCCCGGACCGTCTCCAGGTCGGCCACGCTGCCGACCACTTTCTCGTGCGGCGTCTCCCAGTCGAAGACATCCATGAGCCGCAACTCGTGCTTGCCCTCGAAGGGCACGATCAGGCCGCGCCCGAGGAATCCGCCTGCTCCGGTGACCAGAATTTTCATGTGTGTGACCTCAATAGGGAGAATGAATCGCCGCCACTTTACCGTCGCCGACCGCGGGCTGCAAGGAATTGCCCGCTGATTTCGGGGCTGCAGGTCGGGCCGACCGGCCTGGCGACCGCGCTCTCGGGAAGAAAGCGGGTGCCGTGGTCACGGTGCTCGTGCTTCATAGCGAAGAACTACTTCGCAGAGTAGTATCTGTGACCACGAGGGGGGGCATGCCGACATTCGCGGGCACCCGCAAGGGGTGCCCCTATCGCTAAATACGGGCCTTCCATTGCGAAGGCCCCGCCCTTTATTCTTCGTCGCCGAAGCATCCGCAAAACAGGTGCGGCCGCGCCAGCTCGATCGAGATTCTACCGCTTCGGCGGCGCCGCCTCCCGGACCACCACACCGTCGGTTTCGCTGAGAATCAGCAGGGAGAACTTCTTCACCCGGTCGATCTCGTTGGTGCTGAGCGACGTGTAGTCGAACCGTCCTCGCAGGTCGGTGTAACCGTCCTTGTAGAAGCGCACCCGGCCGTCGGTGCCCCGGGCGTAAACTTTCACGTAAACTCTGGGCAGCGGTTTGCCGCTGTCGGCGCGGGTGACCTTGACCTGCCCGTAGTTCTCGATCACCTGAACGGTCAGCGAGTTCGAGTAGTAGGCCTGCGACTTCTTCACCCCGCCGGCCACGATCTCCACCAGGACGTTGCTCGAGTGGAACTGCTTCGGCAGGTCGAAGGTCTTGCTGCTCTTACCGGCCGGCAGCTTGACTGTTTCGCTGTAGTTCGGCCGGATGTAGCCGAACTGTCCCGAGAACTGCTGCACGAACGGCTGTCGCGAGAACAGCAGCTCGATGTCCATCAGGTAATAGTTGACCAGGCACCCCGAGAGGTTCTGGTAGTTGACAGTGATCTCCCGGGCCTCGACCTTGAAATCGAAACTGGCCTCGGTGTCGGCCAGGCGGGTCTGGATCTCCGTGCGGCTCTCCTGGTCGACCACCTTGGCGGCCTTACCCTCGATCTCGTCGAGCTGATTCGAGACGTTGGCGAACAGCTTTCGCCAGCGATCCACCGGGTAGTCCTTATACTTCCCGGCGATCCCGCGGGCCACCTTGTGGCGGTCGCTGAAAAAGTCCGTGTAGGCCCTGAAGTAATCGTACTGCAACTGCGTGGCCAGCTTCTCGGGATTGACGCGGCCGAAAAATCTCAGCCCTTCCTCGATGCGGTCCTGCAGCAGCAGGTAGTAGGTCACGCTCATCAGGTCGTCGTCGTCCAGCCTCGGGCGGTACCTCAGCACCGTCATCAGCTTTTGGTACTGCTGGTAGAAGCGGTCGTTGACGATCTTGCGCTTCTTGCCCAGTTGGTGGCCCCGGGCGTTGACCAGCGGGCTGTACTCCATGTGCTGGTACTGGCGGCGAATCACCGGATCGATCGTAAGCAGCGGGCTCTTGATGTAGGCCCCGCACTGCTTGACGAACGAGTCGCGGTGCTGCAGGTACTCGCCGGCGACGGCCGCGACGTTGTGCTTCAGCCCGTAGGACCACAGCGTCTGGTCGTAGTTGTGCCGCGAGTCGAGCAGCTCGATAACCTTGCGGAAGTAGTCCTTGTCCTTCATCCGCCAGGCGATGCGGCCCAGCTTGATGCGGTTCAGGTTGTGCGTCTGCAGGTACTCGATTACCTCGTCGGCCGTGCCCCACTGCGAAATGTAATCCCAACTGGTCTTGTCGACACGGGTCAGCTTCTCCACCACGTTCAGCGTCACCGGCTCGGTCCAGGCGACCAGCTTCTCGTTGCGGGCCACCTGCACCGGGTAGTGGGCCCATTGGCCCGCCGTCGGGAAGTAGAAGTAGTAGTCTACCGTCTGCGTGCGGTAAGGCTCCAGGCTCATGTGGCGACTGCGCGTGTACTTGCCGCTCAGGACGGGGATGGCCCCTTGAGGAACCTGCAGCAGCACGTCCAGTTTCTGCCGGGCCGAGGTCGGATTGGTCACCACCACGTGGCCCCCATAGACGACCGACACCAGGAACTCGTCGGTGACGTACTTCTCGATCCGCTCGTTGCCCTCGTGGCGGTAACGGTCGCCGTAGCGGAAGAAGTTCTGACTGACCAGCACCGGCGCCTTCTCGGCGGCGGGCTCGACCGGCTTGATTTCCTTGTGGTAGACCACTGCCGGGCTGGCCGCCGCAAACTGCATCTTGGCGCCCTGGAACTCGCTTTTATGCTCGCCGGCGGTGAAGGGAATGTCCAGCACGGCCAGGGCCAGCATCATCTCGGCGAAGCTGCGGTGGGCCTCGGCCAGGTTGGTCGAGTAAAAGCCCGCCTTGCCGCCCTGGGCGGCATAATCCTTCCAGAAGGCGTTGACCGTAATGAGGCTGGCATCCTGCTTTTCGATCGGCAGGTGGTAGTAATTGTTCTCGACCCACTCCTGGGTCTTATCGAGCCGGCGATAGAGCTGCCGCACCCGCCC
>JAACEH010000066.1 GCA_011682595.1 Anaerolineaceae bacterium | reverse complement strand
CGAGAACCAGAGAGCGCGAAAGACAACGGCGGGCAGTTGGCATCGGCCTGGTGGTGACCGTGGTTGGCGGCGCGGTGCTGCTGGCGGTGATTATAGTGACATCAGCAGGCCGCGCGGGGCCCCCGCCCAAGCGACCAAGGCCGACGGCCGAGGATGTTGACGCCGAGCGAGCCCGGCAATTGGCCGACCTTAACCGCCAGCAAAAGGAAGATGCCCGCCGGCGGGGGGTTGAGGCCTTCTGGCAGAGGCGGGCCGAAGCCGAAAGAGCGGCCGCCGAGGAAAGACGCCAAGCGGCCGAGCGAAAGGCCAGCAAGGGCATTACCCTCGCCCAATACCGGATGCTACACCTGGGCATATATCACAGCAAGGTGATCCGCTTGGTGGGCTACGACGGAATAGAAGCGTCCGCAAGTCAATTCTGGATGCCGGACATCACCCGGTCGGGCTATGGGGGAGGACACTACCTGGTCACGCGAATGATTCGTTATCAGAACCCGGACGGGTCCAACGCCATCCTGACCTTTCAGAACGATAAACTGACCCTCAAGGCACAACACGGCCTGAAATGACGGCGGGGACGAGCGGGTCGCATTCGCGGGCGGGGCAAATCCGAGACCATTCGGAGCCCCCGAAGGGGGGCGTCCAGCAGCGGCGGCGGAGCGGGATCGCCCCGCTCCCACCGACTAACGGTATTGCTCGCCACGCCAACCTGGCGAACTAGTCCGACCTGGGTCAGCCCCCGTGTCTTGCGCCAGACGCGTAGCTCCTGCGGTGTCATCATTCCGGCCTTTCTTTTTTTTCTGCTCCCCCGAGCCAAACCCAGGCCACGCACTCCTGCAAGTCGGCCAGCATGGCCATGTCGTCCGGCGGCGAAGCCAGAGCGCCCGGCAATAGCCGCGTGGCCAGCCAGGGCGTGGCCGGCTGCATGGATGACGACATGGCCGCGTCCTGCCCCTGGTGGAGCGATGCCCACAGCGCCGCCCCGCACCGGCTATGTCCGGCGACGACCATCCGGATGGCCGGATGATTGTCGATTTCGATCACCAGGTCGAGACACCGACCGCCGCCCCACGGGCCGGCAGCCCGTCCAGCCACCCCGACAGTATCCGGGCAATTTCCGGCTGCCCATCGACACCGCCTTGGCCGCGGCCTTCCTGGCCCTGGGCTTGGCCCTCTCTCGGCCGCCGACCGCGCCCGGGCAAGACAAGAACGCGGCTACCCACCGGTAGGCGGGCGGCCCCTTCAGGCATCTCCGGCTTGCGGTTGCGGGAGGTGTGCGGTGTGGTTGGTGGTCAGTTGTCCAGGAGGTCGTCTTCGCTCAGTTGGATAATGTCGTCATCGCCTTCGGCGGCCGGGGACGGTTCGGCGTCGTCCTGAATGCCGGAGAGGACGTCCAGTGGAGCGGCAGTGCTGAGGCCGTCGATCTGGACGACGAAGCCCAGCGGGCCGACCACGATCCTGTCGCCGGCCTTCAGGGGCGTGGGGGCGGCGACCTTCTGGCCGTTGACGAAGGTGCCGTTGCCACTGCCGAGGTCGGCCAGGGAGGCTGTGTCGTCGCTGATATCGATACGACAATGCTGCCGGCTGACCTTGGCCGATGAGATGACCAGGTCACAATCATCCTGGCGGCCGATCAGCAGCGAGTTCTTGGTGGCTGGAATTACCTTGCCCTTGGGTTCACCTTTGGCGAGAATGAGCTTCAGCTCCATGACAGCCCCTCGATAAAAGTATGGCCGAAAGAACGATCTGATTATCCGGAAAATGCTTTCGGACCTTAGCAAAGGCCTCCCGAGTGGTCAACACAATTATTGCCGCCAATGGCACTCCGCAGAGCTTGTACGTGCACGTGCCTTTCTGCAAGCGAAAGTGCGGCTATTGCGATTTCTATTCCGTCGAGCCGCGGTCCGACCAGTTGCTGAGCGATTACCTGGAGGCCCTGGAGCTGGAGGCTGCGGGTATTCCGCACCTTACGCTGCGTACCGTCTATATTGGCGGCGGAACCCCCGCCCTGCTCTCCTCGCAGCAGTTGGAACGGCTGCTCCGCCTGTTGAGGTCTCGTTTTGACCTCACTACCGTTGACGAGTTCACTGTGGAGGCAAATCCAGGTGCGATCGACCGCCAAAAGGCCGACGTCCTGACCTGCGGCGGCGTAAACCGCGTGAGCCTGGGCGTTCAGTCGCTGCAACCGGCTACGCTGGAGACCCTGGGCCGCACCCATGGCCCGGACAGTGTTTACGAGGCCATTGAGACGCTTCGCGGCCGCCAACTCCGCAACTTGAGTCTGGATCTGATCTTCGGCGTGCCCGGGCAATCGCCGGCCGACTGGCGGAAGGACCTGGCAGCCCTGACGGCCCTGGAACCGGAGCACATAAGCGTTTACGGACTCGCGATTTCGCCGCGGACGCCGCTGGGGCGTCGTGTGGCTTGCGGCGAACTGCAGCCGATCAGCGACGAGTTCTATGTCGAGATGTTAGAGGAGGCCCGCAGGTTCCTGGGCGCGGCCGGCTACGAGCATTACGAGATTTCCAACTTCGCCCGGGCCGGTTTTCGGTGCCGGCACAACATGGTCTATTGGCGAAATCAGCCCTACATTGGCCTTGGGGCGGCCGCGGCCAGCTATGTTGCGGGACGGCGCTGGATCAACGTGTCGGACGTCGAAGAATACATCAAGCGGCTGCAACGTGGCGAAAGTCCGGTTGAGACCGCCGAACAGCTTGCTCCCCAGCAGCGGGCCCGTGAGACGGCTGTCCTGGGCCTCCGCATGATTGACGGCCTGGACATCGAAGATTTCCACAGAACGACCGGTTTCGCTCCCTTGGAACTGTTTGCCGAGGCTATCGAGACGCACAGCCGGGCTGGGATGCTGGAAATGATCGATGGCCACCTTCGATTAACCCCCAGGGCTCTTGCCGTGTCCGATAGCGTGATGACCGATTTCGTCTGAAATAGTGGATCTGCCCTGCCCTGACGGCCCGCATGAAAAAGTAGTGCACTTTTCCAACAAATCCCGGCACCGACGGACACAAAGTGCTACACCCCACGTTTTCTCCTCACGCGTAACAGCTTATTATGGCAGGGCTTAGACCGCTTTCGCCATATCGTGTGTGCGGTTTTCAGAGCGCGGTTTGACTGTCAGCGGTTCGTCCCTATGCTGGAAATAGCCAAGCGCAGGCTTGTGAAAACGGGTAAGACAGAGAATATAGGTAAAGTTCAATTGGCGATTGGACGATTTCATAGGATGCCAGCCGTTTAAGCGGCCGCAATTGGCTGATGGTGGGCACGGTGGTACGTTAAGCACCCGAAAGGGCAAGGTTGCCAGGAAGACAACCTCGCAAAGCCGGAAACCTGCTCTTGGCGGGTGTTTCGGTTGCCGAAGGTGCGTCGATCCGGAAGTATGGACTGCGCATGTTATGATCCGTCACGGGGTCGCTCTTCGGCAGATGCACCGAGGGCGACCCGGTTGTATTATGGGCGTTGTCACATAGGAGGTGACACTGATGACTGTCAAGCAGGGACACCACGTCAATCCGATCGGGATAGACCTGTCCGGTGAGGGCCTGCGGGCGGTGCAGTTGGAGTCGCTCGAGAGGGGCATGAAGCTGACCCAGGCGGCCAGCAGCCCATGGCCTATAAGATCGGAAGAGGACCTGCGGGCACAGGTGGGGCGTCTGCTCAAGGAGCACTCCTTCCAAGGCTACCGCATCACCACTGCTCTGCCCAGCGACCAGGTATCGGTTCACCACGTTCGCTTGCCGATGATGCCTCAGTCGCGGCTGACCGGCGCCATAACGTCAACCGTTGCCGAACGGCTGCCCTATCCCGTCGATGAGTCGGTGATTCGTCACCTCAAGATTCACTCAACGGAAGGCCAGGACAGCCAGGCGGACCACATTGCCTTTGCGGTCCCGCGTCGCCTGGTTGAGCAGCATCTTCACATGGCGGAGAGACTGGGGCTGATGGTGGTTGGGATCAGCGCCTTACCTCTGGCGGTCGGCCATGCCTTCAGTTACCTGGGCCGTCGCCTTGACGAGACGGACTTCACGTTTCTGCTGGTCCACCTGGAGAAGCAGGCCACCCACCTGGTGATCATGCACGAGGGCGAGATGCGTTTCGCCCGGACGATTTATCAGGGGGTCCACGACATTCTCGAGGCGGTAGCCAAACAGACCGGCGAGGGTATTGAAACGTTGGTCGAGCAGCAGCAGCTTCTGATGCGTCACCAGGACGGCAACGTGATGCTGAATAGCCGGATGGCCGAAGCGCCGGCGGCGCCGGGCAACGCTTCCCCGGTGTCCTACGATTCCGCCGGGGCTGTGATGGACCGCTATGTGGACGAGATTCTTTCCGGGCTGTGCTATTTCTCGAGCACAATCAGCACGCAGGGTATCGACAAGGCGGTGTTCGTGGGGCCACTGGCCAACGACTATGGATTCTGCCAGATACTGGCCAACCGCTTGGGGCTGCCCGCGCAGATAGGTGATCCGTTCGCTGGTATCCAGGTCGGTGAAGGCGAAGATCAGGCCTCGGTTGCCCAACGACGGCCGGAGCCCGAGATGGTGGCGGCAGTAGGACTGAGTCTTTTCGGGACAATGGTTAATTGAAAGGCCGGCCATGCAGGTACTGAACTTTGTTCCCGATAATTATGCTCAGAAAAAACTGGCTCGCCAGGCGACCCTGCTGTCGGCCTTGCTGGCGGCGGCGGTTCTGGTGGCCTTGGTTGTGGTGGTTGTGGTCATGGGGATGGCGGAGGACTTCGTTGAGGAGTCCCGGCGGGACATCGCCTCCCAGGAGTCATCGGCCACGGCCGACGTGGCAAAGTGGGAGCAGTTGAAGAACGATCGCCGGGCGCTCTTGCGCCGGGCGTCCCGGCCGTCGCGATTGCTTACCGCCCTGCCCCGCAGTCTCGTTCTGGCAGAGGTGGTTCGCGTTTTGCCGCCCAGGACTACGTTGACCAGATTTTCGCTGGACAAAAAGACAATTCGAGTCATCGAAGGGAAGAAATCGGAGCAACAGTCAGTTCGGTCGCGGAGGCGGCTGGTCAGGAAGAATTCCCCAAAGCTGTTCAGAGAGTACTCGGAGACGAGTCTGCAGGTGATCGGCCTGGCCCCGACGGACGTCGAGGCTGCCCAATTGATCGCCGCCCTGGCCCGCTCGCCGTACTTCGACAACGTGGAGTTGTCCTACAGCGAAGACATGAAGCATAACGACCATGTGTTGCGGCGTTTCGAGATTCTTTTCCGCCTGAGAGACCAAGCGGATCGCCTGGCCAGCAGCACCGGGGCCCAGGAGGACCGGCTATGAGATTTCTTCCAATCAAAGCACTGGCCAGGCAGAAGCCGTCGCGCTACTCGATCCGTATCTACATCACGGCGGGCTGCCTGGTGGTGGTGTTGCTGGCCTTCTTCTTCCTTTTCATTCGGCCTAAGCGAAGTGCTCTGGCCGCCCGGCGGGAGGAGATTCAGGACCGCCAGACGTCGTTGCAGTTGCTGGAGGTCGAGACGGCCAGGCTGAAGGGAGCACGTATTCAACTTGAGCAGCTCGAGCGGGCGGTCGAGGCATTCGAGTCCGGGCTGCCCAGTCAGGAAGAAATCGGCGTCATACTGCGTGAGGTCTGGGTTATCGCCGACGCCGCGGGACTGAAAACTCAGCGTATCAAGACGCTCGATCAGCGTCAGCAGGGCGCCTACAAGGTTCTGCCGATCGAGATGAAGTTGAACGGCTCGTTCAAGGGCGTGTGCCGGTTCCTGTTGTCGTTGGAGCGGTTGCCTGGTGTGTCGATCGTTCAGTCTCTGCAACTGCAGACGACACCCGACCTGGAAAGCGACGAAATCGAGGCCGCTCTGGTGCTGAACGTCTACTGCAAGGATTGAATGGAGGCCGTCTGCAATGACACTAACGCCCTCAAGCAGCTTTGGCAGCAGGAATCAGGCCAGCCACATGGCCCTTGACAAGGGCGAGCGCAGGAAGGTCAAGATTCTGGTCGTCCTGGTGGTGGTGGCCGTCCTGGTGGTCGGTCTGCAAGTACTGAAGAAGGCCGGGCCATCGGCGGCACAGGCGGCCAGCGGGGAGGCGGCGTTCGGCCGGACGGCTCTCGAGACCGCCCTTCAGCAGATGCGTCAGGAACAGATGCCTATGGCGCCGGGCGCCGAAATGACGGGAGTCTGCAGCGTGGCCGAGTCCCTGGAGGTGTTTCTTGGCGGCAAGAGGATGAAGGGAGTTTCTCTGGAATCTCTGAGCCCGAACGTTTTTGGGGTGCCGGAGGAATTCAAAACGCCCCCTGCCCCCGACCAGGACACTGTAACGGCCGAAGAGCCGGGCGAGGACGCCGACTCGGACGAGCCGCAAGTTGACCCGAACGAGGAAGCGTTGGCCAAGCTGCAGTTGGAGATTTGCATGGTCTCGACGCGCAACCGCACGGCGATCATAAACGGTCAGATTCTGCACAGTGGCGAGATGATCGGCGGCTTCACGGTGCTGGAAATCTATCCGGGTCGCGTCACCCTGGTTCGTGACAGCAAGCAGTTTACGTTAACGATCAAGTAAGGAGCATGGTAAGGCAAATGAAGCCCTTACAGACCAATATCAAGGAGCCCACGGCCGATGAATTGCCGGCTGGGGGGGAGTCTGCGGTCGCAGCCGTGGAATTCAGCCAGTCGCGTCGGACCCGCTGGCGGCAGCTCGGCCAGATTCTCGTTGATGAGGGCGTGGTGACCGAGAAAGCCCTCAACGACGCCCTGAACAATCAGGGAACCAATGAGGGACGAATCGGCACAGTGGTTATAGACCGCGGCCTGGCCAGCGAGGCCGAGGTCATGCGCTGCCTGGCCATACAGTTCGGCCGCCCGTTTGTGCAGCCCACCGCCGATGAGGTCAACCACGCAGTGCTCGACAAGCTGCCCATCGAGCTGTTTCAGTCGCATGCTTTTCTGCCGCTGAGCGTCGCCGATCAGGTTCTGACCGTGGCCACCGACGATCCGGCAAACGTTTTTCTGTTCGACGAACTTCGGCGATTGACCGAGCTGAACATTCGCACGGTCGTGGCCAGCCGCAGCGACATCAAGCAGGTTCTCGACGAGTTCGGCCGTGGCGAGACGGCGATGCAGGTTGAAGATCTGATGTCCAGCATCGAGGACAGCGAGGTCGAAGTCGTCGAGTCTCAGAGCGACGAACTGGCCGACCTGGAGAAGGTGGCCGGCGAGTCGCCGACCATCCGGCTGGCCAACTACATCATCAGCGACGCCGCCAAGCAAGGGGCCAGCGACATTCACATCGAGCCGTCCGAGAGCAGTCTGCGGATTCGCTATCGCGTCGACGGAGCGCTGTTCGAGGTAATGCGCCCGCCGCTGGCAATGCACGCCGCCCTGATCAGCCGCATCAAGATCATGGCCAACCTGGATATTTCCGAGCGCCGCTTGCCGCAGGACGGTCGCATCCGGGCCAGGGTTCAAGGCGGAGCGGTCGACCTGAGAGTCAGCACGCTGCCAACTACGGCCGGTGAAAAGTGCGTCATCCGAATTCTCGATAAGAACAGCATCATGGTCGGCCTGGAACGTCTGGGATTCAGTCCGGACAACCTGTCTATGTTCAAGAAGGAGATCACCAAACCGCACGGCATCATCCTGGTCACCGGGCCCACCGGGTCGGGAAAGACGACCACGCTGTACTCGGCCCTTCAGGAGGTGCAGTCCGACGCGATGAACATCTCGACGGTCGAGGATCCGGTGGAGTACCGCCTCGATTTCGTCAACCAGATCCAGGTCATTGAGCGGATTGGCATGACCTTCGCGGCGGCCCTGCGGAGTTTGTTGCGGCAAGACCCCGATGTGATCATGGTCGGCGAGATACGCGACACCGAGACGGCGAAAATTTCCGTGCAAGCCGCCCTGACCGGACACCTGGTTCTCTCGACTTTGCATACCAACGACGCCCCGGCCAGCATAACGCGGCTGATCAACATCGGCATCGAACCATACCTGATCGCGGCCTCGCTGAATGCGGTGCTCGCTCAGCGCCTGGTGCGGCGGATTTGCCAGCATTGCCAGGAGAACTATGAGCCGTCGCCGGAAGTGCGGGAGTTCCTGGATATCCAGGGCCTGTCGGATACACAGCTGATTCGAGGGAGCGGCTGCTCGAAGTGCCGCGAGACGGGCTACTCGGGGCGCGTCGCATTGTACGAAATGCTGGTCATGGACGACACGATTCGTGACCTGGTGACGTCGAACCCGTCGGTCACCGAGTTGCGGCGGCTACTGAGAGAGAGGGGCATGGTGACGCTCCGCGAAGATGGTTTCGAAAAACTCAAGGCCGGCCTGACGACCATTGACGAAGTGTTGAGCGTCACCGAGTCGGTCAATTGACAGGAGGAAGAACCATGACGCTGCTGGAGGAGGAAGTCAAACAGGTTGGCCAGAGTCGGTTGCAGGAACTGCTGACGCTGGCCCTGAAGGCCAAGGCTTCGGACCTGCACCTGGTGGTCAGACATCCGCCCTGCATGAGAGTCAACACCGTGTTGCAGCCGATCGAGGGCCAGGAGGTGATCACCCAGGAAGCGGCCGAAATGATGATGCACGAGATGATCGACCGGCAAAGGTTCGCTGAGTTCGTGTCCCGACGCGAGGCAGACTTCTCCACTTCCGTGCCGGGGCTCGGCCGGTTCCGCGTCAACGCCCACTTCCAGCGGGACGTAATCGGCATCGCCTTCCGTGTGATTCCGCCCAAGATACCGCCCCTCCACCAACTGAACCTGCCGCCGGTGGTCCAGGACTTCGCCAACCTGCCCCGCGGGTTGCTTCTGGTGACCGGCGACACGGGCTCGGGCAAGTCGACCACATTGGCCGCCCTTGTAGACAACATCAACCAGACGCGGCGCCAGCACATCATCACGCTGGAAGACCCGGTTGAGTACATGATCGAGAGCAAGAGATGCCTGGTTGAACAGCGGGAGATCGGCGGCGACAGCCATTCGTTTGCCGGCGCCCTGAGAACCGTTGTGCGTCAGGACCCCGACGTTATCCTGGTCGGTGAAATGCGCGA
>JAACEH010000336.1 GCA_011682595.1 Anaerolineaceae bacterium | reverse complement strand
ATCACGGAACATGCGTCGCCAGCGACGCATGCCACCCCCGTCGGGTCTGTTGACCAGATCTACTTGACTTTACCTGCAATCTTGACGTACACCCACGGCGAACCCCGGCGAAGTTTTTATCTGGACTTGGGGCGGGGGTTGAGGCTATTTTCTGGGGTCGCCGGGAGTTCCCGCAGGGGTGTTGTTGTGCAAGCCCCTCGCATGGCGAGAATCAACCGCATCTGAAGGAGACTATCGATGCCTGAACAGGACACCAACAAGAAGGCCAAGCAGTTCTTCGAGGACGTGCCGCAGGAGACGCCGGGCTTCTTTCTCAAGGGCTCGGGCAACCTGGATTGGGGCATGAAGAACCGCCTGGCCCGGATCTTTAATCCCACCAGCGGCCGCACCGTCATGCTGGCCATCGACCACGGTTACTTCCAGGGTCCGACGACCGGTCTGGAGCGTATCGACCTGAAGATCGTGCCCCTGATGCCCTACGCCGACGCCCTGATGCTGACCCGCGGCATTCTGCGGAGCACCGTGCCGCCGTCGCTCACTAAGAGCGGCGGGCCGAGCATTCTCAAGGAACTCTCGAACGAGTACCTGGCCGTCGACATCGAGGACGCCATTCGCATGAACGTGTCGGCCATTACCCTGCAGGTCTTTATCGGCGGCGAGTACGAGACCCGCAGCGTGCACAACATGACCCGCCTGGTGGACATGGGCCTGAGGTACGGCATCCCGACCATGGCCGTCACGGCGGTGGGCCGCGACATGGCCCGCGACGCCAAGTACTTCCGCCTGGCCTGTCGGATATGCGCCGAACTGGGGGCCCAGATCATCAAGACCTACTACGTGCCCGAGGGGTTCGAGACCGTCACCGCCTCGTGCCCGGTGCCCATCGTCATGGCCGGCGGCAAGAAGATTCCCGAACTCGAGGCCCTGACCATGGCCTACAACGCCGTCCAGCAGGGGGCCTCCGGCGTGGACATGGGGCGGAACATCTTCCAGAGCGACACGCCCCAAGCCATGATCAAGGCCGTCGGCAAGGTGGTTCACGAAAACATGAAACCGCAGGAGGCCTACGACCTGCTGCAGACGTTGAAAAACGAGAAGGCTTAGGGCGGCCATGGCAAAGTCCGACACCATCCAGGGCATCCGCCGCGACGCACCCGTGCTGACCGCGGGCCTGGCCTCGGCCGACATGATGGACCTGGCCGGGGCGCTAAAGTCGGTTGAGGACGCCGGCCTGAAGCTCCTGCACTTCGACGTCATGGACGGGCGGTTCTGCCCCTTGCTGACCTTCGGCCCGGGGCTCGTCAAGGCGGTGCGGACCGACCTCTTTAAGGACGTGCACCTGATGGTGCTCGACCCCATCGACTCTCTGGCCGACTACGTTCAGGCCGGGGCGGACCTGGTGGTCGTCAACGTCGAGTCAACCACGCACATTCACCGGGCTCTGCAACTGTTGGGCCAGATGGAGAACGTCAACGATCCCGGGCGGGGCATCCTGCGGGGTGTGGCCCTCAATCCCGGGACGCCATTGCAGGTAATCGCGCCGCTCATGGACGATCTGGAAATCGTTACCCTGTTGGCCGTCAATCCCGGCTGCCCCGGGCAGAGTTTCATTCCCGCAATTGAAGAGAAGTTGGGTCGCCTGGTGGCCATGATAGGGGAGTCCGGGCGGGACATCCTGGTCGGCATCGACGGCGGCATCAGGCGGGACAACATCGCCGAGGTCGCTTCCCTGGGACCGGACATCATCGTGGCCGGCAGCGCCGTTTTCAAAGGAGACGACCCGGGCGGCAACGCGAAGTCGCTTATCGAGGCGGCCCGGCGGGGAAGGGGAGCCGGCCGATGAACAAATGACGAGGCCTTCGCCGCCCTGGTTCGCATAGCCCCGGTTGTGCGGGGGCTGCTGGCCGAGCCGACCGGCAACGAGGACCTGCCGCACGGGCCGGTCCTGCTGAGTTGCTGCGCCGCCGAGGCCGAGGCCGGTGATGATGCGCTGGACCTGGACTCGCTGAAACCTTTTGACGACTGCGAGGCCTTTCGCGAGCGCCTGGCCGAGGCCATCCGGCAGTTCGCCTCCCGGCACGGCGGCAAACCCCGGCGCTTCGTCTTATCCGATGCCGGAGTGCTCAAGGTCGAAAGGGCCGCTGAGCCGAAAGCCGATCTGTTGCTGCAGAACCGGGTGGCCATGGTCACCGGTGCGGCCGGAGCGATCGGCTACGCCGTGTGCTGCAAACTGCTCGACAGTGGCTGCCGCCTGGCCGTAAGCGATCTGCCGGGTGAGAAGCTCGATAACCTCGTGGCCGATCTTGGCACGATGACTCCCGGGCGAGTCCGGGCGGTGGGCATGGACGTGACGGACCAGGCCGCCGTTGCCGCCGGCTTCGCGTCGGTCGTCAAGACCTGGGGCGGCGTCGACATCGTGGTCCACAATGCCGGCATCGCTCACGTTTCGACGCTGGCGGAGATGGACCTGGAGGTTTTCCGCCGCCTGGAGCGGGTGAACGTGGAAGGCACGCTGCTGGTCCTGGCCGCCTCGGGCGACCTGTTCGCCCGGCAAGGCACCGGCGGCGACATCGTCATCATGTCCACCAAGAACGTCCCTTCGCCCAGCGCCGGGTTCGGCGCCTACAGCGCGACCAAGGCCGCCTGCCACCAGTTGGGCCGCATCGGGAGCCTGGAACTTGCTCCCCTGGGCGTGCGGGTGAACATGGTGGCCCCCGACGCGGTGTTCTCGGAGGGCGACTACAAGTCCGGCCTGTGGGAAGAGGTGGGCGCCAATCGCATGAAGGCTCGCGGCCTGGACGAGCAGGGGTTGCACGAATACTATCGCAGCCGCAATCTGTTGAAGGCCCGCGTCACGGGCCGCCACGTGGCCAACGCGGTCTTTTTTTTCGTTTCCCGCCAGACCCCCACCACCGGGGCGACCATCCCCGTCGACGGCGGCCTCCCCGACGCCACGCCGAGGTAGTTGATCCCTCCTGGGGCGCCCCTTGCTTCAGTCCGCTTCGTTGCCGTCCAGGTGGGTATCCTCTCGACGTTGTGCCCGCGGCGGGTCTTGCCCGCCGTGGCGAGAGCCATGAAACATGCGACACGGCCGGACAAGACCGGCCGTGCCACACGGCAAGGAAGTTATCTGGTCCCGCCGAAGGAAGTTGCGTTGTTGCATTAGTTCGCCTCGTCACCGTCGTCCAGGTGGGCATCTTCTCGGATGCGGCGGACCTGGCGAACGTGCGGCGCCAGTGACACTACGGCGGCAACGATCAGGCAGAGCAGCCCGGCCGATACGGTGACGGTGGCCGTGTGCAGGGGCAGGCGCAGGTCGAAGGCCGCTCCGATCAGGAAGCCGTCGGCCACCAGGATGTAGCCGATGGTGGCCAGGATGAACCGCGGGCTGCTGTAGTGCAGGTACTCTTTCTTGTGCAGGTGGCGGATGTAGTTTTCGATGGCCCGGGCGATGTAGCTGAGGACGAAGATGCCGACGCTTACCACCGCCAGGGAGGGATAGAGTCCCGTGTCGAGCAGGAACTCCCTCAGTTCTCCAAGTTCTCCGGCCAGGGGGAGCATGGTCGGTTTCCTCCGGGGTTCGGCCCCGGCCCAGAGGGCCGTTGGTTGCCGGCGCCGGCTGAACTCCGCGGCGCCAAGGAGAGCCGGGACTATTGCTGCGGCTGCTGCTGGTCCTCGGGCTTGCTCTTCAGGGCGTCCAGTTCGGTCTGCAGGTCCAGGAGCCGCTTGGTGAACAGTTTCTGTTCGGCCTCGAGCCGCCGGGCGGCCATGGCGGCACGATGCTCGGCCAGTTCGCGAAGCTGGACTTCGTTATCGGACTTGCTGCGGAGAATGGCCACCTCCTTGTCGAGGGCCTTGTCCCTGTGGTAAAGCTCCTGGTAGTTCAGCCCGAGCTGGGAGACGCTCAGTTCCACCGTCACGTAGTACTTGCCCATGATGTCCTTCTGGGACGAGACGACGTTGTAGCCGCGAATCATGCTCTCGACGAACTCCGCGGGCTGCTCCTTGCGGGGTTCCGAGGGCGGCAGAATAACCTCGTTGACCAGCCGGTCGATAGCCGCCTGCCGGGCCTCCTCGGCGTTGTTTCCGGTGCCCACCACGGTCAGCGTAGTGGCCGGCGACAGGCGAATCGGGACCGCCACGGGCATGTACTTCGAGACCACATCGGGCTGGCATCCGGCCAGAGCGGTCGCCGCCACCAGTGCCGCCAGCAGGGAAGGTTTCATTGCCTGAATCTCCTGTCTATGAATCGATCGGCTC
>JAACEH010000065.1 GCA_011682595.1 Anaerolineaceae bacterium | reverse complement strand
ACGACGACTGCCCGCTGCCCATCGGCTCCGGGCAGACCATCAGCCAGCCGTACATCGTCGCCCTGATGACCGCCGAGCTGGAACTGACCGGCTCGGAGCGGGTGCTGGAAATCGGCACCGGCTCCGGCTATCAGACGGCCCTGCTGGCCCGCCTGGCCCGGGAAGTTTACACCGTTGAATTCGTCGCCGAACTGGGCGAGCGGGCCCGCCGGCTGCTTGAGAAGGCTCACATTGATAACGTCCGACAGAAAACCGGCGACGGCACCCTGGGCTGGCCCGAGGAGGCCCCCTTCGACCGCATCCTGGCCACGGCGGCTTCGCCCGAAATCCCGCCGCCGCTGGTCGAGCAACTCACCGACCCGGGCCTGGCCGTCCTGCCGGTGGGCCACCGGGGCGCCCAGAATCTGGTCAAGCTCCGCAAACAAGACGGCCGCACCATGCGCCACCAGTTCTGCCCCTGCATCTTCGTCTCCATGCGCGGCCGCCACGGCTTCTGACGCCAGTGGGGGGCCTGTGGCACGGCCGGTCTTGTCCGGCCGTGGGCGAACGTTCCATGACTCTTGCCACGGCGGGCAAGCCCCGCCGTGCCACACATCATTGTTGTGGCCCAGGTTCAACCTGGCCACACGTCGGTCCTAATTGTGACCCCGGTCTCTTGCAATCCCGTCGGAATCGGCTAGTATCTCGGCCTGTTGCAGCCGCCGGACGGGTGATGTGCGGCTGGTTGAGAAAACGTGACAGGAGATACCCATGATAGAGAAAGCGACCGGCGGCGCCGGCCAAACGATGAACCACCGGCAGCGGGCGATGGCTGTCCTGCACTACGAGCCGTACGACCGGCTGCCCATCGTGCATTTCGGCTATTGGAACGAGACGCTCCAGAAGTGGCGACAGGAGGGCCACCTTTCGGCCGACGAGGCCGAGAACTGGCAGGACGGCAACCCCATTTGCGCAGCCATATCCGAGCGGCTGGGATTCGACTTCGACTGGTCGAGCACGTTCCACTCGAATATGGAGCTGATGCCGCGATTCGAGGTGAAGGTAGTGGAGGAGTTGCCTGACGGGTCGCAGTACCTCATGAACCCCGACGGCGTGATCGTCCTGAAGAAGGCCGGGGCGACGGGAATTCCCGCCGAGATCAAGCACACCCTGACCGACCGCGCCTCATGGGAAGAGCATTACAAGTGGCGCTACGAGTTCAGCGAAGATCGGATCAACAAGACCAATGTTCGCGTCAACGACAAGCTGGTCCCCTTCGGCGAGGGAGGGCTGGAGTTCCTCAGGGCCGACCGGCGCGACTACCCTTACGCCCTGCATTGCGGCAGCCTGTTCGGCCATATCCGCAACGTCCTGGGCATGGAGGGTTCGTGCTATCTGGTGGCCGACGACGAAGAGTTGTACGACGAGATCATCCAGACGGTGGCCGACCTGTGCTACCGGAGCGTGAAGTTCATCCTCGACAGCGGCGCCAAGTTCGACTTCGGCCACTTCTGGGAGGACATATGTTTCAAGAACGGGCCGCTGGTGGTGCCGAGCATCTTCGACGCGAAGGTTGGGCCGCACTACAAGCGGATCACCGACCTGCTGGCCACTCGCGGCATCGACATCGTGTCGCTGGACTGCGACGGCAAGATCGACGCCCTGATTCCGACCTGGCTGGCCAACGGGGTCAACACCATGTTCCCGATCGAGGTCGGCACCTGGCAGGCCAGCATCGCCCCCTGGCGCCGGCAGTACGGGCAAGAGCTGCGCGGCGTGGGCGGCATGAACAAGGTGGTCTTCGCCCGCGACCGGGCGGCCATCGATGCCGAGGTCGAACGGCTGCGGCCGCTGGTCGAACTCGGCGGCTTCATTCCCTGCCCGGACCATCGCATCGCCCCGGACGGCAAGTGGGAGCTTGTCCAATACTACTGCGACCGGATGCGGCAGGTCTTCGGATAGGTTCGTTACAGGAACTTGCCCGCTTTCTCGGCCTGCGCCCGTGGCGGAGTGTTTGTGGCCGGGCTCGCTCTTTTGTTCTGTTCAGCGCCGGCCAGTGCCACGGCGGAGCAGGGGCCGTCGGTTGCGGCCTCAGGGCCGGTCAAGGGGTGATTGCAGATGTCCTTGACGGTAATGGCGTCAGACTGTACATTGGTGCCGCTCGGCGTGTGTCCCGTCAGGTGATATCGGAGAGGTGCCGGAGTGGTCGAACGGGCCGGTTTCGAAAACCGGTGTACTCTTCTGGGTACCCAGGGTTCGAATCCCTGCCTCTCCGCCAGAGGATTCCAGGGCACTTCGGGCATCCGCCTGAAGTGCCCTTTTCTCATGCACTTCCTGTGGATCGCCTTGCCGTGGTTTCCCTTCGGAACACCCTTCCGGCGACCAAGCGGCGCCCGACGCGGGACCGCGATCGGGAGCGGGACAAACCGCGGTCGCCGGCCGATCAGTCTTGCCCACAGCGGCGATTGCTGGCATAACCTGTCGGAGGACGTTGATGGCAGGAGCCTGTTGCAGACGGGAGGGGCCGTTTCTTGGCTGAAGGCAATACGACAACGGCGGCTGGGTCGCCCTGGGTTGAGCGGCACCGCCAGTGACTGCAGGTGCTGGCCGTCGCGGCGGTGATATTGCTGCTCAAGGTGGGGCTCAGTTTCCAGTTCCGCTGAGAATGCGACTGAGGAAATCCTCTCTCAGGGCAGGGTCGCGGAGCCCTCGCTCGTCCTGGACCGGCAGTTGGGGAAAGTGCTCCCTGAAGATCCGGGCGAACAGTCCGACGCCCGCCTCGCGGCTGTTGCCGTTCTCGTCGCAGACATTCACCCCGGCCAGAGCGCAGCTCGGCGAGCGGCTCTTGAATACGAAGCCGCACAAGTGCTCGGCCTCCAGTTCGACGACGCGGCGCCGGGCCCACCTCAGCAGGCGCTCGGTGTGATCGATTCCGGTCTCAATCGTCACCAGGCGGGGCGACGCGGGGCAGCCGACCAGGCTCATGGCCTCTCGCGGCACACCAAGCCCGCACTCGACCTCCGGGCAGACCGGCACCCAGTCGACGTACTCGCCGAGTGTTTCCATGAGCAGGGGGTCGCGCCTGTGGCCGCCGTCATAGCGGACTGCCCGGCCCATCACACATGCGCTGATGCCCAGGCGAACTTGTCTTGGCGTTTCGCCCACTCGTGTCTTATCTTTAATGGCGGGCCATCGGCCATGAGCCCGCGGCGGCGGTTCAGTCGGCGGCCTGGTCGTTAATATCGAAAGCGTCGTGGACCGCGCGGAGGGCTTCTTCGGCGGCCTGGCGACCGATGATGCACGAGATCTTGATTTCCGACGTCGTAATCATCTGGATGTTGACCTCGGCCTCGGCCAGGGCCTTGAACATTTTCTCGGCCACCCCGGTGTGGCTGCGCATCCCGACGCCGACAATCGAAACCTTGGAAACCTGTTTGTCGAACTCCACGGCCTGGGCGCCGATTTCCTTTACCAGGTGGTCGGCCACCTCGGCCACCTGGTCGGCGTCGCTCAGGGCGACGGTGAACGACATGTCGGTCTGGCCGTCGCTGGAGATGTTCTGGATGATGTCGTCCACAACGACGTTGGAGGCCGCGATCTGGTGGAAAATCCGGGCCGCCACGCCGGGGGTGTCGGGCACCGCCCGGATGGTCACCTTGGCCAGGTCCCTGGTCAGTGCGGCGCCTCGTACAACGATCCCTTCCATGCCTGGGGCCTCCTTGGTAATCATCGTGCCCTCGGAGTCGTTGAGGCTGGAGCGCACGTGAATGGGAATGTCATATTTCTTTCCGAACTCGATAGCCCGGCTGTGCATGACGCCGGCCCCGAGAGAGGCCAGCTCGAGCATCTCCTCGTAGCTGATGGTGTCGAGCTTGCGGGCTCGGGGAACTTTTCGCGGGTCGGCCGTGTAGACGCCGTCGACATCGGTGTAAATCTCGCAGATCACGTCGGGTTCGCCGGCCAGCTTCAGGGCCGCGGCCAGGGCCAGGGCCGTGGTGTCGCTGCCGCCGCGGCCGAGTGTGGTGACATTGTGGTTGGCGTCGATGCCCTGGAACCCGGCTACGATGACGATGTTGCCGGCGGCAAATTCCCGGTCCATCCGCTCGACGTTGACTTCCTGGATGCGGGCCTTGGTGTGCACGCTGTCTGTGACCAGGCCGACCTGGCCGCCGGTGAAGCTGATGGCCCCCTGGCCGGCGGCGTGGATGGCCATGGCCATCAGGGCGATGGATATCTGCTCGCCGGTGGCCAGAAGCTGGTCCATCTCCCGAGCCTGCGGACGGTCGGTGATTTCCCTGGTCATGGCCACCAGTTCGTCGGTCGTCTTGCCGCGGGCCGAGACGACCACCACCACGTTGTCGCCCCGCACGCGGGCGGCGATGGCCCGGCCGGCGGCACGCTTTATCTTGGCGGCCGTGGCCACGCTGGTGCCACCGAATTTCTGAATGACCGTTGCCATGAACCGGCGACCTCTCTAGCTTCTCAGGAAATACTCCATCAACTCGTGGCCGACCGGGATTCGGAAGCCGCTTGTCAGGGCCTGCTTCTCGGTGAAGGGCCCCGCATGCAGCGGGTCCATACCCGTGCCGATGATGCCCACCGGAACGGGACCCCGGGTGTGGGTTCGCAGGTTGATCGGCGTCAGGTGGTCGGGCAGCACCATGAGCCGCCACTGGTCGAAAGCCGTCTCCATGTGCTTCAGCAGCGGGGCGAGAATGTGGCGATCGATCTCCTGGATGGCCTGAATCTTGTGCGAGGCGTTGCCCTCGTGGCCGCACTCGTCCGGGGCCTCGACGTGCACGCAGACCAGGTCCACCTTGTCCAGAGTCGCAATGGCCGCCTGGCCCTTGCCCCGGTAGTTGGTGTCCAGGTAGCCGTTGGCTCCCTCGACCTCGATGGTCCGCCAGCCGATGGCTTTGGCGATACCACGGACCAGGTCCACGGCGGTGATGGCGGCGCCAAAGAGGCCGTGCAGTTTTTCGAACGATTCGAGTTTCGGTCTCAGGCCCTCGCCCCAGAGCCAGATCTGTGTGGCCGGCTGTTCGCCGAGGTCCCGGCGGACGCGATTGATTTCGTGGTCGGCCAGGACTTTGCGGCTGGCTTCCATCAGGCGGTTGACCTCTTCGGCGCCGCGGCCTTGCGGCAGATGCCCCGCGGTCGGCCGGCCCAGGATGTCGTGCGGCGGCGTGGTCCGAAGCTCGCTCCGGCCGTGCCCGCGATGGACCAGCAGGTGGCGGTAGCCCACGCCGGGGTGAAACTCCCAGTGCTGGTCGCCCAAGGCTTCGGCGATATCGCTGAGGAGCGCCCCGCCTTCCTCGGTCGAGATTCCCCCGGCCGAATTATCGACCATCGTGCCCTCGACCACGGTTACCAGGTTGCAGCGGAAGACCAGGTCGTCCCTGGCCAGGGGGATGTCCCGGGCCAGGGCCTCCAGCGGCGCGCGGCCGGTGTAGACGGTGGCCGGGTCGTAGCCCAGCAGGCTGAGGATGGCCACGTCGCTGCCGGCCGGCAGGTTCTCGGGGATATTGCGCGTCGTGCCGAAGCGGCCCTCGGCGGCCACGCGGTCGAAGGCCGGGCAGTCGGCCAGCTCGAAGGGGGTGCGGCCCCGCAGCGAGTCCTGCGGCAGGTCGCCGGCCCCGTCGGGGATGACGATGGCGTATTTCATCGGGCCCTCTCCTGGTCGACCACGCGAATCAGAACCGGCTGGTTGCGGACGGTTTCCAATGCCGAGATTTCCGCCAGGGCCCCGCGGACGTCTCCCTCCAGGGCCTGGTGAGTCATGATGACGAGCGGCACGTGCGTTGCGTCGATCGGCTCGTGCTGCAGACAACTGGCGATGGAGATGTTGTGACGCCCCAGGGCCCCGGTAATGGCCGCCATAACGCCCGGCCGGTCGAGCACCTCGAAACGCAGGTAGTAGCGAGTCGTAACCTGCTCGATGCCGCGAACGGGATGCTCGCATGTTTCGTCGAACAGTTGCCGCTGGCTGAAGGTGATGGCGGTGCGGCCCAGGGCGGTGTCGACCAGGTCGGCCACCACGGCCGAGGCGGTCGGCATCTGTCCGGCCCCCAGCCCGTAGTGCAGCGTGTCGCCCACGGCGTCGCCGCGAATCATGATGGCGTTAAACGCCCCGCCGACATGGGCCAGGGGATTCTTCTTGGGCACCAAGGTCGGATGGACGCGCAGACTGACGCCGCCGGAGTCGTCGCGGCGGCCGATGGCCAGCAGCTTGATCCGGTAGCCCAGCTCCATACCGTAGTTGATGTCGGCCGGATCGATGCCCTCGATGCCCTCGCAGTAGACGTCCTCGAACCGGCTGGCCGCGCCGAAAGCCAGCCAACTGAGAATGGTCAGCTTGTGGGCGCTGTCGCCGCCGGAAACGTCGAGCGTCGGGTCGGCCTCGGCGTAGCCCTTCTGCTGGGCTTCGGCCAGGGCCGTCTGGTAGGACAATCCCTGCTCGGTCATGCCGGTCAGAATGTAGTTGCAGGTGCCGTTGACGATTCCGGTGACGGCTGTGATGCGGTTGGCCACCAGGCCGTCGCGGATGGCCAGGACGAGCGGAATCCCGCCGGCCACCGCCGCCTCGAAAGCAATGGAGCGCTTCTGTCGGCGGGCCAGTTTCAGCAGGCCCATGCCGCGCTCGGCCAGCAGGGCTTTGTTGGCGGTGACCACGTCTTTGCCGGCCCGGAGAATTCTTTCCACGATGTCGCGGGCCACGGTGGTGCCGCCGACCAGTTCGCAGACTACCTCCACCTGCGGGTCCTGGAGCACCCGGTCGAGCGAATCGGTCAGCAGTTCCGGCGGCACCTCGACGTCGCGCGGTCGGGCCAGGTCGGTGTCGCAGACGTACTTCAGGTTCAGCCGCAGACCCGCCCGGGCGGCCAACTCGTCGGCCGACTGAAGCAGGATGCGGGCCACGCCCGACCCCACGGTCCCGAGACCGACTATAGCTACGTTCACCTGTCTCATTGCTCTGATCGCCTCATCTTGTGCGTTTTGCAGCCGCTGACCGGAAACCGAGAGAGTAGGCGGAAACAGCCGCTTTTTCAAGCAAAAAGAGTTGGTCGCCGGCGGGCCGGCGGGCTGGCCGCGATGTTTCTCCGTTACCGGCGTGCGGCGACAAGGTTTAAGTTCGCAAAGACACAGTTACCGTGGATCCCTTTGGAGGACCGAGCATGAAGTCGGCACTGATCCTACTGGTGGCAGTGACATTGTTGATCGCCGTCGCGATGCCCGCGATTGCACAGGAGAAACTGGAGCCGATCAAGAAGGTCGAGATCGGCGAGAATCGCGCCTTTTTCGTCAACGGCAAACCGTTCCTGCCGATCATGTCCTGGCTGCAATCCCCGCGGACTTATCCGAAACTGCGCAGCCTGAACTTCAACACCTTCTGCGGAACCAGCAAGCCCGAGCAGGCCGCTATGGCGGCGCGGGTCGCGGGTGGCTACCTGATTCCCGGTTTTTCCAGCAGTGTGGTCGGCAATCCCAACGTGCTGGCCTATATCCACGGCGACGAGCCCGACCTGCCCAAGGACGGCAAACCCAGGAAGACTCTCGAGCAACTGAAAAGCGATTATCGCGCCATCAAGAAGGGCGACCCAACGCGTCCTCTGCTGATGACCTTTACGTCCTACTTCATGAAGTCGAAGACGGACAAGTACGACGCGGCTATGAAGCGGCGGATTTATCCGAACTACGTCAAGTTCTGTGACGTCGTCGGTTTCGACACCTATCCGATTTATGGCTCCGGCATGCCGGGGGACCTGTGTGATGTGGCTGAGGGGGTCACCGAACTCAGAGCCCTGGCCGGTCCCAAGCGACCGGTCTATGCCTGGATCGAGACCAGTAAGGGCAGCAAGTGGATGACCTA
>JAACEH010000064.1 GCA_011682595.1 Anaerolineaceae bacterium | reverse complement strand
CCGAATCGACGGTTTCCTCGGTCGATATTCCCAACGACGAGATGAAGGGCCGCGTGATCGGCCGCGAAGGACGCAACATCCGGGCCTTCGAGAAGGCCACCGGCGTGGACGTCATTGTGGACGACACCCCGGGCGTGGTCATCGTCAGTGCCCACGACAGCGTGCGTCGCGAGGTGGGCCGGCGGGCCATGGCCAAGCTGATCCTGGACGGGCGAATCCATCCCTCGCGGATCGAGGAGGTGGTCGCCGAGACGGGCAAGGAGGTCGACCAGGAAATCCAGGAAGCCGGCAAACAAGCCATTATGGAGATGAAAGTCCGCGGCATCAACAACAAGTTGGTTCCGATGATGGGCCGCCTGCGGTTCCGGACAAGTTACGGGCAGAACGTGTTGCAGCACTCCATGGAAGTGGCCCACCTGTCGGGAATGATCGCCGAGCAGTTGGGTCTGGACGCCCGGCTGGCCCGGCGGGCCGGGCTGTTGCACGATGTCGGCAAGGCCGTCGACCACGAGGTCGAGGGCGGCCACCCGGAGATCGGGGCCGACCTGCTGCGTCGCTACAACGAGGTGCCCGAGGTGGTCGAGGCGGCCGGCAGTCACCACGACCTCAAGCCGGCCAGCGGCATCTACGCCTGGGTCGTCTCGGCGGCCGACGCGGTCAGCGCCAGCCGGCCGGGGGCGCGCCGCGAATCGCTCGAACGGTACATTCAGCGGCTCGAGCGGCTCGAAGCGATCGCCATGCAGTTCAAGGAAAAAGGCGTCGAGTCGGCCTACGCCATCCAGGCCGGCCGCGAGATTCGGGTGATCGTCAACGCCGACAAGACCGACGACGCCCTGGCTGTCAAGCTGGCCCGCGACATCGCCAAGGAGATCGAGGCCGACCTGACCTACCCCGGAGAAATCCGCGTGACCTGCATTCGCGAGAAGAGGGCCGTCGAGTACGCCCGCTACGTCTCCTAGAGCGGTTTTGCGCGATTCTGTGACGGCTGCCACGGTTGCGCAGTTCAGCAACCGTGCCCGGTAGCGCCACGAAGCACGGCTGCATACGGTGCGACTCCGAATCCAGTATAAAGGAGAATGTTTTATGCCACCACTTGTTCTCGGTACTGAACCAACGTATTTCGACTGGCTTGTTTTTATAGCACAGGCCGTGGGCCTGGGTGCGATCATCTTCACATTGCGGAAACGAAATTCCGCCAACTTTGTCTCTGCATACGGCGCCATCATGCAAGACCTTCAAGAAGACTGCTGTGCTAAAGGCAGGAAGCTGTTGCGGCGTTTCCAAGAGCTCTCGCCCGCGGAACCCCTGCCGAAGAATAAGTGGGCAAAACCAACGGGGTGGTTAGACACGAACAAAGATGGCATGTCTGAATCAGAGACATTAATATACTATGCTAAGGCGGCTTACAGGCAGTTTGACATCGCTGCAATAGTAGTCTGGCATAGTAGAATACCGCATCTTCTCAGTACTTTCGTGGCCGAATACCAAGACTCAATAATCGCCTGCTGGGAGCAAGGGGTCAGTATCTTCGAGGACCGGGTCCATGATAAGAGAGAAGAGCTTTTTCACTGTTTTTCCGCGATCTACGTAATGGCCAAGCACCGCGAGACAGTGAAGCCAGCGTTCTATCCACATTACTCCTGGTGGGAACGCATTCGACTTTACCTTCCTCGTCGTGAGATTGTCAGAAGAGCAAAAGCGAAGAGGGATAGAATTGCGTCTTTACTCGTAGCCAAGTAGACGGATGGCATGGTCCACGCTTGCGTGGCCATGATCCATTATCGTCCGGACAGCAGCGCCTCTTTACACGTGAGACCTATTCTCGCCGGTCGCAGAGATCATACAAGGCTGGGGCCAACAGACACGGACGTTTCATCGGCCGATGAAAAAGAAGGGTGGGTGTCGGTCTCTTACCTCAGCACGGCCAGGTCTGCGGCTTCCACCAGCGGGGCTTCGTACATCTTTTTGTTGACCGAAATGACGGTGTGGCCCTTGATGATGCCCGAGGCCAGAACGTAAGCCGAACTACGCTGCCGTTGCTGGCTCTGGCGCCACCTGCGGCGGCGGCGAGGATTGTTCTGGGGCGGCGGTTGCGTCCATCGCGCCCCCCGGACGTCGGCCCCGGTGGTCATGACCCACTGGCTGGAATCATACGGCAGAAGCCACTGGTACTGCTTGCCGTAGAAGCGGTGGGTCGGGCCCACCCGGGCTACGAAGGTGACGGCCTGGCCGCGGTTCTTGTCCGCGTCCTCCAGCAACCGCTTGGCGGCCGGCGTCAGGGCGTCGGCCAGCAGCTTGCGATTGACGGCTGCCCGGTCGAACGACTCGCGGGCCAGGCTGCGGAGCTTGGCCAGCTCGTCTTCGTCGATCTTCTTGTGCGGCTTCAGCAAGGCCTTCGACATCGAGGAGACCAATTGCTGGATGCTCGGCTTGATGACCACTCCGGCCCCGCCGCAATCGGGGCATATCTCCTTCTTGTCGGCCAGGCGGGTTCTGCGGCCGGTGGCCTGGTCCACCCGGTACTGCGGCGTGACCAGGTACCCGAAGCCCTTGCAGCGCTTACAGTCCAGGGTCTTCTTCAGGCCGAAGATGGCCGCCCGGATCTTCGACTGGCTGAAAACCTCCGGCCGCTTCCGTTTGGCCTCCGGCCAGCGGAAAGCTCCCAGCGGACTCGGGAACCGCCCGGGACCGAAATTGTCCTGCCCGACGAGATCGCGAATCTTCGACACCGGAACCGAGAGGTGCGGACCGCGGCCCAGCCGGCCGCCACTGGCACACAGGCCGACCACCCGGCCGTCCCTGCTCATCAGCGGGCCGCCGCGGTTGTTCGCCGTGACCACCCCCTCGGTGCTGATCCATTGCGACCCCGGGGGGCCGTCGATGTCGGCCCCGCCGGCGATTCCCAGCACCTTGCCGGCCCCCGCCCAGCCGGGGTAATTGCGGTTGCTCAATCCGAAACCGTAGACGGTTTCCTTCTTCCGGGGGTCCCGGTTCGACAGCGTCAGCGGCTTGACCTTGCGGCTGTCGGACGCTTTGACCAGGATAATGGCCAGGTCCTGTTTCTCGTCGTGGTTCAGCAGGCCCTTGACGCGAATCTTCGTTCCGTCGATGCCGCCGCGGACGTCGATCCAGTTCGCCCCGGCCACCGACAGGAAGTTGGTCACCACCAGGTTGTGATCCTCGTCCGGACCGTTGATCAGAAAGCCGATCGCCTTGCGGTTCTTGTCCAGGTAGATTCGCACCACCCCCGCCGCGCTGGCTGCATAGGCCCGGGCGAACCCGCCGTCCTTGACGGGCTCCGGCTCACCGGCCGGCTCAGTCGGGGCGGGAATCTTCTCTTGGTTGGCCGGCAGGTTCGACTGGCTATCCGGAGCGCGCGACTGGCCCTCTTCGACCGTTTGACCCTGTGGCCGGGGACGAGTGCTGCTCGGCCGGTCGTCATTGTTGCGCCGCCAAGTCTGCCCCGTCACGATGCACGCCGCCAGCAGGATCATCGCCGTTGAAACAACAATTCCGCGGATGCTTTTCATGACCTGTGCTCCTCTATTATTGTATTATCGCTTATACGGCCCAGCGAGGCGAAAATCCGCAAGAATCTGCACCACATGTCATCAGGCCCCGCAGGTGAGTCCCAGAGATGCTTGGCGTCCGCCACCCAAGGCCGCCACCCAAGCCCACCCGACCAACCGGCCGCAGGCGCACACTTTCCCCGGCGGCCGGAACCGACCCGTTAGGTTTAACGCCGCCGGCCCGGGCAAGATTCCCCAAAAACCTCTGGGCGTCTGGAGAAAATAGCAGGTCTTATCGCCACTCCGCCGGGGCCTCGCCAAAGCTGCCCGGCACCACGGCCCGCAGTTGCCTGCACCGTTGCCAAGCCCCCTGTGCCGCAGGGGGACGCTGGGCGCGCTGTTGGTATCCCGCGGCAGTGCCGCGGGCTTGTTCCGTGTCTCGCCCGTACGGGCGGGCTTAGAAACTATCTCAGAATGGGTGCCACGGCTGCGCTGTGTGCAGCCGTGGCCGCTGGCGGACCAGCACGGTTGCTTTTGCTGCGCAACCGTGGCACCCCGCGACGAACGGGAACGGTTCTGAGATAGTTTCTTAGTCATGAGGGCGCCAAGGCTACCTGAAACTGCAAACCGCTGTAGGGGACGAATGTCGGGACTTCGGTTGTTGCGAACGTCGGGTCACAAGAAGAAGCGGAGCCGCCCTTTGGGGACGACTCCGCTTTGTGCTTCTGCGAATTAACTGCCCGGCTTACTTGCCGTTACCTTCGCTGCCGTTACCGCCGCCATAGTCCATCGAGGCCAGGAACTCGTACATCCGCCAGCGGCTGGCCACGTCCTGTTCGGCCAGGCCGAGCAGCCGTTTGGCCACCTCGGGCTTCGAGACGGTCAGCATCTTGTAGCGCGTCTCGTTGTAGATGTAGTCCTTCAGCGGAATGCTCGGGGCCTTGGAGTCCAGCTTCAGCGGATTCTTGCCCTCGGCCGCCAGGGCCGGGTTGTAACGGCACAGCGGCCAATGACCGGAGGCCACCGCCGCCTTCTGCTGATCGTTGGCCGTCCGCATGTTGGTCCCGTGGGCGATGCAGTGCGAGTAAGCGATGATCAGGCTCGGCCCGTCGTAGGCGTCGGCTTCCTGGAAGGCCCGCACGGTCTGCAGGTCGTTGGCCCCCAGGGCCACCCGGGCCACGTAGATGTTGCCGTAAGTCATAGCCATCAGGGCCAGGTCCTTCTTGGGCAGCGGCTTGCCCGCAGCGGCAAACTTGGCCACCGCCCCGCGCGGCGTGGCCTTGGACATCTGGCCGCCCGTGTTCGAGTAGACCTCAGTGTCCAGCACCAGGACGTTGATGTTGCGGCCCAAGGCCAGCACGTGGTCCAGGCCGCCGTAACCGATGTCGTAGGCCCAGCCGTCGCCGCCCAGGACCCAGATGCTCCGCTTGATCAGCGAGTCGGCTACGCCGACGAGCAGCTTGCCTCGCGGGCAGTCGCAGGCTTCGAGCTTGGCCTTCAGCTCGTGCACCCTCTGCCGCTGTTGCTGGATGCCCGCCTCGGTTGTCTGGTCGGCCCCCAGCAATCCGTCGGCCAGTTCGGCCCCGATCTCACTCTTCATCTCGGCGACCAGCTCGCGGGCGAACTCCAGGTGCTTGTCGGTGGTCAGCCGGAAGCCGAGCCCGAACTCGGCGTTGTCCTCGAACAGGCTGTTCGACCAACTCGGCCCCTGGCCGTCGTCGTTGACGCAGTAAGGCGTCGTGGGCAGGTTGCCGCCGTAGATCGACGAGCAGCCCGTGGCGTTCGAGATGATGGCCCGGTCGCCGAACAGCTGGCTCAGCAGCTTGACGTACGGCGTCTCGCCGCAACCGGCACAGGCCCCCGAGTACTCGAACAGCGGCCGCAGGAGCTGGGAATTCTTGACCGTGGCCAGGTTGCCGAGCCTGGTGCGGTCGTAGTCGGGAAGCCCGAGGAAGAAGGCGTGGTTCTCGCCTTCCGGGGCTCGCAGGTCGGCTTGCGGGGCCAGGTTGATAGCCTTTTTGGCCGGCTCGGTCTTGTTCTTGGCCGGGCAGATGTGAACGCAGGCCCCGCAACCCGTGCAATCTTCCGGGGCCACCTGGATGGTGAACTTCTGTCCCTCGAAGTCCTTGCCCTTGGCCTCGGCCGACTTGAAGGTCTGCGGCGCGCCGTCCAGGAGCTTGGGGTCGTAGATCTTCATGCGGATCACACCGTGCGGGCAGACGATCGAGCACTTGCCGCACTGGATGCAGACTTCCGGGTCCCAGACGGGAATCTCCAGGGCGATATTCCGCTTCTCCCATTGCGTGGTGGCCGTCGGAAAGGTGCCGTCAACGGGCATCTTGGACACCGGAATCGTGTCGCCCTGGCCCGACATGATGGTGGCCAGGACGTCGCGGACGAACTCCGGCGCTTCGACCGAGACGGCCGGCGGCCGCTCGATCCGACTGGTGACCGCCTCGGGCACCTTCACTTCGTGCATGTTGGCCACCGCCTGGTCGACGGCCTTGAAGTTCTTCTGCACCACCTCGGGCCCGCGCTTGCCGTAGGTCTTCTCGATGGCTTTCTTGATGGCCGCCACCGCCTCGTCCCGGGGCAGGATGCCCGAGATGGCGAAGAAGCAGGTCTGCATGACGGTGTTGATCCGCACGCCCATGCCCGTGGCCTTGGCCACCTTGTAGGCGTCGATGACATAGAACTTCATCTTCTTGTCGATCAACTGTTGCTGCACGTCGCCCGGCAACTTGTCCCAGACCTCCTGCGGACCGTAAGGCGAGGTCAGCAGGAAGGTCGCCCCGGGGGCGGCGTTGGACAGCATGTCGTACTTCTCCAGGAAAACCCACTGGTGACAGCCGATGAAGTTGGCCGAGCTGATCAGGCAGGACTGGCGAATCGGCTTGGGGCCGAACCTCAGGTGCGACACGGTGATGGCCCCGGCTTTCTTCGAGTCGTAGACGAAGTAGCCCTGGGCGTAGTTGTCGGTCTCCTCGCCGATGATCTTGATCGAGTTCTTGTTGGCCCCGACCGTGCCGTCGGAGCCCAGCCCGTAGAACATGCAGCGGACAACCTGGTCGCCCTCGATGTTGAACGAGGGGTCGTAGTCGATGCTGGTGCCCGAGACGTCGTCGTTGATGCCGACCGTGAAGTGGTTCTTCGGTTCGGCCAGGGCCAGGTTGTCAAAGACGCCCTTGATCATGGCCGGGGTGAACTCCTTGCTCGACAGGCCGTAGCGTCCGCCGCCGACCTTGATCCGCCGCCCGGTTTCGACGATCGCCGTCAGGCAATCCTGGTACAGCGGTTCGCCGGCCGACCCCGGCTCCTTTGTGCGGTCCATCGTGGCGATCACCTTGACCGACTGCGGCAGGGCCTCGACGAAGTCCTTGGCGCTGAACGGCCGGTAGAGCCGCACCTTCAGCAGGCCGACCTTTTCGCCCTGGGCGGTCAGGTACTCGACCGTTTCGTGAGCCGTCTCGGCGCCCGAGCCCATCAGGATGATGACCCGTTCGGCGTCCGGCGAGCCGACGTAGTCGAACAGGTGGTACTGGCGGCCGACCATCGAGGCGAACTTGTCCATGGCCTTCTGAACGATTCCGGGGGCCTTGTCGTAGTAGGGGTTGCAGGCCTCGCGGGCCTGGAAGAAGACGTCCGGGTTCTGGGCCGTGCCGCGGATGACCGGCCTCTCGGGGTTCAGGGCCCTCTGCCGGTGAGCCAGGACCAGAGGATCGTCGATCATGGCCCTCAGGTCGTCTTCGGTCAGTTGCTCGACCTTGTTGATCTCGTGGCTCGAGCGAAAGCCGTCGAAGAAATGGATAAACGGCAGGCGGGCCTCGAGGGTCGCCGCCTGGGCGATCAGGGCCAGGTCCATGATCTCCTGGTTCGAGCCCGAGGCCAGAAGGCCGAAGCCCGTCTGGCGCACAGCCATCACGTCGCTGTGGTCGCCGAAGATGCTCAGGGCATGGGTGGCCACCGTGCGGGCCGACACGTGAAAGACCGTCGGCGTCAACTCGCCGGCGATCTTGTACATGTTGGGGATCATCAGGAGCAGTCCCTGCGAGGCCGTGAAGGTGGTGGTCAGGGCGCCGGTCTGCAGGGCCCCATGGGCTGCACCTGCGGCGCCGCCTTCGCTCTGCATCTCGACCACCAGCGGAACCGTGCCCCAGATGTTCTTCTGATCCCTGGCCGACCAGGCGTCGGCGTGCTCGCCCATGGGGCTGGACGGCGTGATGGGATAGATGGCGATAACCTCGTTCGTCCGGTGGGCGACGTAGGCGGCCGCCTCGTTGCCGTCGATGGTGACCATTTTTCTTTTCATGACTTTCGACTCTTTCGACTCAACAGGGATTC
>JAACEH010000063.1 GCA_011682595.1 Anaerolineaceae bacterium | reverse complement strand
ACTGTAAGGACCGGGAAGGGCTTAGGAGATCGTAGGAATGGCTCGAGGAAAAGTGAAATGGTTCAATGACCAAAAAGGTTTTGGGTTCATTGAACAGGACGATGGCAGTGACGTCTTCGTCCACCACACCAGCATCCAGGGCGAAGGCTTCAAGACGCTTGCGGAAGGAGAGGCTGTGGAGTTCGATGTGACCAGTGGCCCCAAAGGCCCCAAGGCTGAAAACGTCAGGCGCGTTGCTGAATAGTCGCCTGTGCTGAAAACAACGAACCCTCGATCTTGACAGGTCGGGGGTTTTTTATGTATGCACAACCGCATTGCTTTCCTGCACGCCAGGTCACCTTCGAGAGGGAGCCGTGTCCGCTCACCGCTCTGGCCCTGAGGGGGCGACCGATGCGGCGGCAAGTCGCAAGTCGATGTCGCCGGCCCGGCGCAAAATCAGCGGGCAGGCGACTGCGCAGGGCCGACTACCCGCTGTTGTCTATGCATTCTGGGGCTTCCTTTCGGGGCCGCCGGGACCATGCGTCCTGGGACTTCCCCCCTATATTTTCCGCCGTATGGTTTTTGAGGTCTTGACTGCGAACCAGCCGCGCATAGGATTACCATAGATATCGGCAGCACCTCGCTCGCCTGTGGCGAGGCCTGTTGTGGTGTCACGGCAGAAGGAGGGGGCAGAAACAGAGGATCGAGAGCTGAATCCGGTCGCCCGGAATCTCAGGGGACACCAGTCCGACCAGATCCGGGCGGCTGGCTTGTTTGATGCCTTGTGGCTCCGCGACCGGCCGCCCAAGGAATGCTGCACACAGCGGTTGCGACACGGGGTCGCCCCTGTGTTGTTTTCCTGATCGCCGCGGTGAATGCCCCGCAGTTTTCCACTGGCCGGGCAGAATTGGCGAAGCTTGGCTTTCCTGTTACAGTCTCTGTCTGTTATTATGCCCCGGCTGTCACCAAAGGTCGGATTGGGCGGCAATCGAAAGTGGATGTTTTTGCGGAGGTCAGGATGAGTCGCATCGCGGCAACGGTGTTTCTGATATCTTTGTGTCTGACGGGCTGCACGTCGCGCCTGGTGAGCAACACGCCGCGGACGGCGATCGAGCAACTGCTGCTCTCCGGGGCGGTCGACAAGGTGATGGAGAGGATCGATCTGCCGCAACTCTCCGGCAAAACGGTCTACCTGGATTTCTCGAACCTTCAGGCCTACGACGTCCACTACATTCGCGCCGCCGCCCGGGCCCGCTTCGCCGAGATGGGCTGCCGCCTGGTCGATGCGGCCGAGGGGGCCGACTTCGTAGCCGAGATCTCCTCCGGCGGGCTGGGCACCGAGTATAAGAAGTCCCTGATCGGCCTGCCGTCGCTGCCGGTGCCCAATTCGCCGACGCCGACGCCCGAACTGGCCCTCTACCGCTCAGTCGAACAGACCGGCATCGTCAAACTGCTGATCTTCGTCCACTCGGACGGCAAGTTCGTCGCCGCCAACTACTACTACGCCAAGTACGATCGCAGCGAGGGCTTCCTGCTCTTCTGGCGCTACCAGGGTAAGGACGAAATCCGCGAAGGCTGGGAGCGCGCCGACCTCGACCTGGACGCCAAGCTGAAAGAATAGAGCGGGGCAAGGCACAGAATCGCAAGGCGCCGGGGCCCTCGATTGGGGCTCCGCCTTATTTTTGGCTTTTCCGGTGCCGCCGTCTGCTGGCTAGGGCACCGGCACACCGTTCAGGATGTTGATCAGGAGCGTAACATCTCCGGGCTCGGCACCGCCGTTGGCGTCGAGGTCAAAGGCCTTCTCGTGATAGCCCGCCGGCGGATTGCCGTTGAGCTTCATGATCAGCAGGCTGATGTCGCCGGTGCCGCCGAATCGGCCTGAAGCCAAAAAGGGCCCAAAGCATCCTATCCGGTTTCGACTGGTTCAGCTACGCGGAAAAGTAGGTCTGCTGGGTTCGAATTTCCGGGATAGTTCGCCGATGGCGGGGTTCCATGCGTACAAGGTGATGGTGGACGGTGCGCTCGGACGATACAATAAATCGGAGCAGCATTAAACTCAGGGCAACGCAGTTTCCTGAAAGGAGCCACACATGCACAGGACATTGCTGGTCATCGTAACCGTGGTTCTTGCCCTGGCCATCGGGGCGGTCGGCCTGGTGGTCTATGATCGCCTGGGGTCCGGCAACGGGGCCGGCCAGCGGCAGGCCCAGGCGCCGCAGCCGAACGAACCCCGGCAGCAAGAGCAGCCGCAGGTTGATCCCGCGCCGACCGTGTCGGTCGAAGAAACCAAGCCGGCGTCCCCTGGTCCGGCCGCTGAGACAACGGCGGAGACGGCCGGGGAGATGATTGTTGAAGAGGAGCCCGAGGAGCCGGCCCCGGAGGAAACCAAGGAACGCGTCCGCCAGTTGCTGGCCACCCTGACGCCCGAGGAGAGAAAAGAGTTGGGCCGCCAGTTGATGCGCGAGCGGCGACGCAGGTATCGCCAGCGGCGTCGCTATGGCCTGCCCTCGCAAATGACGGTGAACTCGCTGCGCTGGCAGAGAGATGCGAACCTGAAGCTGACCGGCCTGCAACAGGAGCAGATCAAGAATGTGCTGGAGCCGATGAAGCCGAGAATCAAGAGCTTGCTGGCCGACAACTGGGCCCGCGAGGACGAACTTCGCCGACAGATGGGCGACCTGTTCCGGCAGAACCGCCGCGACGAGGTGCCCCCGCTGAACGAGGAACTCCAGACACTGCGCAGGAATACCAACGAAATCAAGAAACAGTTTGACGAAGAGTTCAAACTCCAACTCCAGGACATCCTGACGCCCGAGCAGAACGAGTGGCTGAAAAAACGCTCGCCCAACGTACACTATCTGAACCGCTAAGCGGTTTGCAGTTTCACGTAGTAGCATTGGCACCCTCATGACAAGCCCGCGGCACTGCCGCCTGTCGAGAGCCTCGAGGTCGAACGACGGGACACCAACAGCGCACAGCATCCCCCTGCGGCATGTCCGCCGTAGCCTCGGCGGAGGTGGGTGCAGGGGGCTTTCTGGCAGGCCAATTGGTTCACGGCGTTGCGTGGCGCCCCCCGTAAGAGTGTCGGAATCCACAATCACGCACATTTCTTACCCGGCTGCCGATTCGGTTGCGGACCGGCTTGCTTTCTTGCCGAGGGTAGTCGTATGAATAGCAGGCAGCGCCGAGCCGACACCACGGGAATCCCGGGGCCCCACAAGCGCGGAAATCGATAGGAGAAGCCCATGAAACGGGCACCGATTATCATCCTCGTCGTCGTGACAGCAATTGCCGCCGCGGGCATCGCCGTGGTGCTCTGCACGCGGCAGGACGGCGCGCCGGATGCAGCCGGCGGGCAGCCCGTGGTTTCCACAGGTGCGGCGAAGCAACTCACCGACGCCGAGACAGCCGCCAAAGCGACCGGCCCGGCGGCGGACAAGGCAGGCGGCGATCTGGGAACCGGCGGCAACGTGCGTACGCCGCTGGCCAGTCCGCACAGCCGCCTGGCCGCGGAGATGACGCCCCGGCAACGACAGGCCGTCATCCGGTCTCGCTGGCTGCGGATGCGCAAGGAGGTCAAGTACCGCCTGCCCAGCACCTACAAGCTTCTTCGGCTCGGCCGGGCCGCCGACGCCGACCTGCGACTGACCGACCATCAGAAAGAACAGATCACCCTGATCACCGAGGCCATGAAGCCCAAGATCGAAGAGGCGCTTAAAGATGTCTGGGCCCGGCGGCAGAAAGTGCAGCAAGACATGCAGGCCGCTGTTGCCGACCGCAACGACCAGGAGATTCAGGCCAACCGTTCCCGGTACACACAACTGGTTGGCCAGGGGAACCGGATTCGCCAGGACGTGCTCGACAAGCAGTTCCAAGACATGCTCCGCGAGGTCCTGACCGCCGAGCAGATGGAAATCCTGACCAGCGACCTGAGCAGCCCCGAGCACATCCGCAAACTCTACGGCCGCAGGCAAGCCACCCAAGCCACCTCCGAATCGGTCCAATACCAGAACATCAGGGAATGACTTGAGGCGGGATTTTTTACGCCCAAGTTGGAATTCACGCGCCGCCTGTCCACAAGCATGCCCGCCCCGGCACCGGACACAGCCTTCTATTGCAGACGCTTGAGAATTCGCTTCAGGATGTACTGCTCCAGGGCTTTGTCGCGGCCGTAGTCGACCCAGCGGATGCCAACGCCGTACTTCTTCTCGTAATCTTCCAGCGCCTGGACGCTGCCGCTGAAGACCGAGTAGGCTTCGCTGGCCCCGGTCGCGTCGATCGAGGAAGGCATCGACAGACGCTCCTTGCGGACCACCACCTCGATCGACAGACCATCCGCACTCTCGCTCGCCGCCGCCGCTTGGTCGCCTGGCAACGTCGCCGCCTTGCGCAGATAAACCGTGACCGTCCGCTGCATGGTGTGCAGCGCGCTTTCCATGCGGTCGGCGAATGTCCGCACGTCGGGCCGCCAGAACTCGGTGAAGTGTGACGAGGTCAGCGGCAGGGTGTCTATCCGATCGGGCGACCTCGGCGGACGCTCCACCTCGAAGAACATGGCCTCCAGCAGATCAGTCACCTCGTAACGGACCAGCATGCGGTCGCTGGTCGAGATGGTCATCGGATTGTTATTGTCCAGGGCGGCACTCGACCGGCCGCACCCGCCGACGGCGCAGGCCACCCCCGCGGCGACTACACACAGCAGGGCGGTTCGGCGGAGAATTCTCATCGGCCATCGTCTCCAAGGGTCTCGGCGTCCAGGGGCCGTCACAAGCGGTGAATCTGCAGCATGTCGCTCGACCCCGACTTGTCGGGAAACTGCCCACTGATTATAACCACGGTTGAACCGGCCTCAACCCATTTCCCGCCGCCCAGCAGCTCCGAGACCCGCCCCCGCAGATTACCGGAGCTGATGATCTCGCTGTGGAAAACGGCAAACACGCCCGCGGTACAGGGCCATTCGCCGGCAGGTGTCCAGGCGGTCGGTGATGGCCACGATGGGCGCCTCCGGCCGCTGCTTGCTGACCGCCAGGGCCGTGGCCCCGGAGTGGGTCAGCACGACAATCGCCCGGGCGCCGATGTCCATGGCGATTCGCGCCGCCCCGTCGGCCAGGGCGGTTTCGGCCCGGAAACTTTCCGACGCGCCGCCCGAATCGGTGTCGTCCCAGCCGGACGTCGCCCCCCGCCCACCCGCTGCCCAGCCGGCAAATTCCCGCTCGTGATTTTCGGTCAGGTTGGCGATGCGGTCCATGACGGCCACCGCTTCAACGGGGTAGTCGCCGACGGCCGTTTCCCCGGACAGCATAATGGCGTCGGTCCCGTCAAGAATCGCGTTGGCGATGTCCGAGACCTCCGCCCGGGTCGGCTGCGGGGCGCGGATCATCGATTGCAGCATCTGCGTGGCGATGATCACCGGCTTGCCGGCCTCGACGGCCAGTCGCGTGATCCGCTTCTGCACCAGCGGCACCTGGGCCACGTCCATCTCCACGCCCAGGTCGCCCCGGGCGACCATCACCGCGTCGCTCAGTTCGATAATCTTTTCAATATGCTCGACGGCCTGGGGCTTTTCGATCTTGGCCACAATTCTGGCCCGCGAGTCCGCCTGGTCGATCCGGCGGCGAAGCTCGATGATATCTTCCGGCCGCCTGACGAACGACAAGCCCACGTAATCGACGCCCGCGGCCAGCCCCCAGGCCAGGTCCCGGTCGTCCTTGGCCGTCAGGGCAGGGGCCGAGATGGCCGTCCCCGGCAGGTTCACGCCCTTGTGCATCTGAAGCAGTCCGCCGACCTCGACCCGGCAGAGGAGTTGCCCGTGGCCGGACTCCTCAACCACCAGCCGCAGGGCCCCGTCGTCCAGCAGGATCTTTTCGCCCCGCTGACAGTCGGCGACGATGGCCGGCCAGGTGGTCGCCAGGGCGGCCCCGCCGGCCGGCAACTCCCGGCCAGCGATGGTCACCGTGCCGCCGACTTCCAGTTGCAGCGGATCGCTGCTGAGTTGGTCGATGCGAATCTTCGGCCCCGACAGGTCGAGCAACACGCCGACGAACAGGCCCATCTCCTTGGCGATGCGGCGGACCTGGGCCAGGGTTCGCTCTCGCCACTGGGCCGTCCCGTGGGAGGCGTTCAGGCGAATGACGTTGCAGCCCGCGCCGAACAGGGACCGCAGCCGGTCGTCGGCCTCGGTGGCCGGCCCGGCGGTGGCGACAATTTTCGTGAATCGGATAGCAGATGCCATGAGCCATGTCTCCGTGTAAGGCGGGTGCTTGCACCCATGGACGTTGCTCGCAAGCCGGCGGGGGTGGCATGCGTCGCTTGCGACACATGTTCCATAATTCCACGACATGGGCTGACAAGCAGCCCATGCCACCCCCGTGGGAAGCTTCTTACCCGTTCTCCTGTTGCCCGGCCTTGGCCTCGGGGGCCAGGCGAATGTGCAGCTCGTCGAGCTGGGCGTCGTCCACCGGACCCGGGGCACCGGTCATCAGGCAGACCGCCCGCTGGGTCTTGGGGAAGGCGATCGTGTCGCGGATGTTCGACAGGCCCAGCAACAACATGACCAGGCGGTCCATGCCCAGTGCAATGCCGCCGTGCGGCGGGGCGCCGTACTTCAGGGCCTCGAGCAGGAAGCCGAACTTCAACTGGGCCTCGTCCTCGTCGATGCCCAACAGCCGGAACACCCGCTGCTGCACGTCGGGCCGGTGGATACGGATGCTGCCGCCGCCCAGTTCGGTCCCGTTGAGCACGATGTCGTAGGCTTTGGCCTTGGCGCCGAGGGTGTCGCTCTCCAGGCGGTCGAGGTCTTCGTCTTTGGGCGAGGTGAAGGGGTGGTGAATCGAGGTGTAGCGCTTCTGCTGGTCGTCGAATTCGAACATCGGAAAGTCGACCACCCAGGTGTAGCTGAACTGCCCCTGGCCGATCAGGCCGAGCTTCTCGCCCAGGTGCTCGCGAAGTTCGCCCAGGCTGCGGCAGACCACCGGCTCGCAATCGGCCACGAACATCAGCAGGTCGCCCTGGCCGGCCTCGAATGTTTCAATGAGCGCCCGTCGCTGGCCTTCGTCAAAGAACTTGGCGATCGGCCCGGTGAGGCCCTCCGCGGTGACCTTCATCCAGGCCAGCCCCTTGGCTCCGAAGGTCGCAACGTAGGGCGCCAGGTCGTCGATTTCCTTGCGGCTCATCGTCCCGCCGCCCTTGGCGCACAGCCCGCGGACCTTGCCCCCGGACTCGACAACCTGTTTGAAGATCCGGAAGTCCGTCCCCGCGGCCAGCTCGGTGATGTCCTCGATCAGCATCTCGAACCGGGTATCAGGGGCGTCGTTGCCATAGCGCAGCATGGCCTCGTGGTAGGTCATCCGCGGCAAGGGCAGGGACACTTCTATGCCCAGAATTTCTTTCATGACCTGGGCTATCATCCGCTCGGTGCAGTCGATCACGTCCTCGGCCGTCACGTAGGCCATCTCGACGTCGAGCTGGGTGAACTCCGGCTGGCGGTCGGCCCGCAGGTCCTCGTCGCGCATACAGCGGACAATCTGGTAGTAGCGGTCGAATCCCGAGATCATCAGGATCTGCTTGAACAGTTGCGGCGATTGCGGCAGGGCGAAGAACCTGGCCGGGTTGACGCGCGAGGGCACCAGGAAGTCGCGTGCCCCCTCGGGCGTGCTCTTGGTCAGAAAGGGCGTCTCGATGTCGATGAAATCTTCGTGGTCGTAGAAGTCGCGCATGGCCTTGATGATCCTGGAGCGGGTTACCAGGGCGTCGCGCATCTGCGGGCGGCGCAGGTCCAGGAAGCGGTACTTCAGCCGCAGATCCTCGCCGGTGTCGCTCTCGGCACTGATCTCGAAGGGCGGCGTCTGAGACTCGTTCAGCACGATAAGTTCCGTGGCCTCCAGCTCGATCTGGCCGGTGGCCATCTTCGGATTGACCATGCCCTCGGGTCGCGGCCGCACGCGGCCGGTGACCCTTAACGACCATTCGCTTCGCACGCCCTCGGCCGTGGCGTGGGCCTCGGGGGAAATCTCCGGGTCGAACACGCACTGGGTCAGACCGTAGCGGTCCCGCAGGTCGACGAAGATCAGTCCCCCGTGGTCGCGGAAATTGGCCACCCACCCGCACAAGGTTATCCGGGTATCGACGTCCTCGGCCCGCAATTGGCCGCAGGTGTGGGAGCGAAGCGTGGTTTCAGTTGGCACAACAAGACTCCTTCGATATTCTCCGTAGTACTACAACGCGACTTCCTTCGGCGGGGCCAGATAACTTTCTTGCCCTGTGGCACGGCCGGTCTTGCCCGGCCGTGGGCGAATGCTCCATGGCTCTCGCCACGGCGGGCAAGCCCCGCCGTGCCACACATCTTTGTGACGCAGGTTCAACCTGGTCACCGCCGTAGGGACACGGCATGTCGTGCCTTACGTGACGGCTGCGCAACGTAAGGGACGCCCAATCAGACGCGTCATTCTGGCCTGATGGGGGCAGAATGTCAAGCAGGCTGTTTGTTATGGCAGGGAATTGCCGAGTCGCTGGCGCAGGGACCGCACGTCGGCTGCAGTAATCACGCCGGAGGTGTCCACATCGAGACGGCTGTTTGCCGAGACAACCGGCTGACCGGCGGCCACCCTGATGGCCAGCATGTCCAGGGCCGTCACGTTGCCCGAGCCGTCAACGTCGCCGCCCAGGGTCTTGAGGACGATGTCCACGTCGCCGCCCACTGGCAGGCCGCCGGTCGTGCGAAGCGAGCCGGTCACCGTGATTGTGTAGGTGTCGGCATCGGCCAACGGCGACGACAGCGTCACCGTCATCACTGTGGCCGAGCCGTCGAGCGTCATGCCGCTGATGAGCGAGGAGACGTCGCCGGATGCCTGTCCGACGATCGTGACCGCGCCAGGCAGAAGGGTCGCCGGATCGATCGTCGTGTTGAAAACCGCGCGGAAAGTCTTCAGGCCGCCAAGCCGCGGCTCGATGTAATTGTCGGCCACGTCGGTGGCCAGTTCGCCCGCCGGGCCGTGCGTCGAGACCACCTGCCAGCCGGCGATCTCGGGATTGGTCTGAACAATGCGGTACAGGTGGACGGCATAGGGGCTGAAACTGTCCTGGAACGAGCCGCCGGAGAAGGAGATGGTGCGGCTCTCGCCGAGCACTTCCGCCTGGGCCGAGCCCGCCAGGCCCGCCACCTGGAAGGTGGCCGTCGTCGAACCGTCGCGCATGCCGACGGCGAACAGGTAGGTTGCCCCGCCGTACTGTTTGACCATGATGTCCACCGGCACTCCCGGGTCGGAGGACTGGACCGCCGCCCCGCCGGGGACGGTCGGGCCGTTCAGCACGGGGGCCAGCGAAGTGATCTGGTTGTTGATCTCGGTCACGGCGGCGGTCATCACCGGGTCGGCCAGCAGTCCGGCCTCGATGAAGGGATTGAACTCGTGGACGAAATAGAGGATGCCCATGGAGCCGTGGACCAGCGACATCCAGACCTCGGCCTTGACCTGGATGGGCGTGGCTTCGCCGGTGCCGCCGATGTTGGTGCACTCGACGAAGTTCCAGACCAGGTCGGTCTGGGTGCCGGTCTTCCAGGCGTTCAGCCGATCGACGCCGAAGGGAATAATCCACGGTTTATCTTTGATGGGTTCATAGCGGGGATCGGTGCCGGCGGCGAAGGGGTAGATGTCGAACGAGGCGATGTCGCAGCCTTCCAGGTACTGTGGATAGTCTTCGGGGTGGTTGGTTCGCGTACCCCGGCCCCACCAGAGGTCCCAGGCCACGCCCCGGCCGAGATTCATGAACACCGGCCGCGTCGCGTCGTTGGCCTTCATGGAGTTGTAGCGGTTGACGATCTCCGAGGGCAGGACCGGCGGACCGTAGCTCTGGGTACTCTCGTTCCACTGGGCGTTGTCGGGCTCGTCCTGTTGCATCCAGGCAATGATGACGTCGTTGTTCGACGAGTTCAGTCCGACCGAGTTCTGGGCGCAGATGGCCGGCATGTTCATCGACTTGAGGTCGGCCAGTTGCGACTCGGTCGGCCCCTGCCACAGGCCGACGTAAATGTTGAACCCTGCGGCCTGGTACTGGGCGACCCGCGAGGGCGAGCTGCTTTGCAGCCACACGCCGATGGGGAACCAGTTGGGGTCGCTCGGCGGGCCGTTGGCCCACTGGGCGTAGGGGCTCTGGGCCCGGGCGGTCGGCCCGGCGGCCACCACCGCCATTATCAGACAGAGAAGAACAAGGCCTCGTCGCAGTTTCATCCGCTTAGTCTCCTAGTCTCCTAGTCTCCAGGCCACGGAAATCTACCACAGAACAGGTTCCCAGTCAAATCGGCGGCGGCCCGGAAGTCCTGTAATGACAAAAACTTGGCCCTGCGGAAGATTTCCCGAAGGCGGCCCGCGAAAAGGTGTTGAATGAACCTCGCCGCCCGATTACAGTGATGAGGCACATTTCCGCGGCTGCGAGTCGCATATCAAAAGAGCAGGGAGGAGTTTGAGATGGCCGAGGTCAAAATTTGTTCCAAATGCAACACCAGCATTCCCATGCCGGACATTATCTCCGGCCAGGCTAAACTGCTCGACGGCAAGCTGCTGTGCGCCAACTGCGCCGGCGGCGGGCAGGGGGCCTCGGCCCCTGAGACGTCCGGGGCGGGGCCGATTCAGCTCAGCGAAGCGGCCCCCGGTCCGGCGGCCGCGCCGCAGTCTGCCGCTGCGCCGATCGCCATGTCCAGCGAGCCGGTCGAGGCCCTGAAGATCGACGAAGCCGGCGACGACGCCGAACCCACGCAGATCATCGCCCGAGGCGGCCTGCAGCAGCGGGCCAAGGTCCAGTACAAGCGCCAGCCGCACGTCTCCGGCAGCGGGGCCATCCGGGTCAAGACTTTCGACGCCAAACTCACCCGTTCGGCCATCGAGCTGATGGACGAGCAGATCAACACCTGGCTCGACGAGACCGGATACGAGATCAAGTTCGCCACCTCGACCATCGGCGACGTGCTGAGCAAGACCACCGAGTCGCACCTGATCATCAACATCTGGTACTGATCCGGCGCAATGACCGACGCCGCGTGATCGACATTGGCGAGTTCGCCAGCGGATAGCGTGGCTAAGCGGCGGGTGAATCCTCGTCGTCTGTCTCGCCGGACTCGCCGGTCTGGTCGGGTTCCAGGAGGTCGGCTTCGACGTCGGCGGCAATGACCGTGTCCTCGGGCGTCACCGGCTCGGGGGCCTTTTCCAGGGTAGGCGGTTTGGGCTCTGGTTTGGCCTCGACGTGGGCGACGGTCACTTTCTCCGGCCCCCGCTCGCCGGGGGTGGTGACCACCGGCAGCGTGACGTTGAAGGTCGCTCCCTGATCGACCTCGCTCTGAATGGCCACGTCGCCGCCCAGCACGCCAACCAGTTCCCTGACGATCGACAGCCCCAGCCCCGTGCCGCCGTACTGGCGGGTGTGGCCCTGGTCGACCTGGCTGAAGCGGTCGAAGATGATTTTCTGCTGCTCGCTCGACAGTCCGGGCCCGGTGTCGCTGACCTGGAAGATGATGGTCTCGGCGTCGATCGGCCGCACGGCCAGCCGCACCACGCCCGAGGCGGTGAACTTGACGGCGTTGGAGAGCAGGTTGTAGAGGATCTGCTGCAGTTTGTTGGCGTCGGTGGTCATGATGGGACAATCCGGGGCGACCTCCAGTTCCAGTGCCAGGGCCTTGTCGCCGACCAGGGGGCGGATCATGTTCATGGCCGTCTCGGACACGTCGAGCGGCGACACGCGACCCAGTTTGACCTCCATCTTTCCGGCCTCGATCTTGGCCAGGTCCAGCAGGTCGTTGATGATGTCCAGAAGCAACTGACCGGAGTTCTGGATGTTCTCGACGTAGCGGGCCAGCTTGGGATCGTTGAAGACGACGCGGTTTTCCTGAACGATGGCTGCAAAGCCGAGTATCGCGTTCAGCGGGGTGCGCAGTTCGTGGCTCATGGTGGTCAGGAACTTGCTCTTGACCTGGTTCATCTCGAACAGCGAGACGTTGGCTCGGGCCAGTTCCTCGAGCTTGTTGTCCAGGGAGATGTTGGCCTGTCGCAACTGTTCGCGCGACGATTCCAGGGCTCCCAGCATGCGGTTGAAACTTCGCGAGAGGTTCTCGAACTCGTCGCCGGTTTTGATGTCGGCCCGCACGTGGAGGTCGCCGGCCGTGACGCGTTCGGCGACGGCCCGCAGGTGCTCCACCGGCTGCACGATGACCCAGCGGACCAGGACGTGGAAAACGACCATGCTGAGAATGGCCGTCACGAAGGCGGCCCCGATCAGGATGGCCCGGTTGACGATGATCTTGGTGCGGGTGTCCTCGATCGGAAAGGCCACCACGATAGCGCCCATCAGATCGCCGGCTTTCAGATCCTTGCGGCCATTGGAACTGTGGCAGCCCATGCAGGCTGCGCGGGCCCGCAGCGGTTCGGCGTAACGGTAGAAGTAACCTTCCTCGCGATACTCTTTGTGGTCCTCATACTGTTTTTCCGGGGAAGCGGCGAACCTGGCCAGCCATTTCATTTCCAGGCGGTCGCGCGGCTGCAGGTCCGGACGATCCGCCGGGGCTTCGGGCACGATGATTCGCGGCGGCTTGGCCTTGGGCTTGGCCACGGGGGGGCCGATGGCGGCGAACTTCTTCATCTGTTCGGCGGCTTCCCTGGAAAGGGCGTGGCCGGGCATCTTCAGCCAGGCCATGTTGGCCATGTAGCGGGCGCTGACCATGTCCTGATCGCCGACCAGCGACTCCATCTGGTACCAAGGGAAGAACAGGACGGCGACGATGATCAGCAGGATCATCAGCCCGAAGATGAGCCGCACCTTGCGCTCGAGAGTAGTGTGAGAAAACACGCGTCTGGGCATGATCGCTTTTCTAT